>NZ_BAAFZH010000001.1:0-5373 GCF_054684315.1 Scytonema sp. NUACC21
CAGTGACACCACTGGAAATTGGTCAGAACTACCGTTGGATCTTTTCTTTTATTTGCAATCCGCGAAACCGTTCTGCTGATGATGTTGTTACAGGGTGGGTAAAGCGAATACTCATAGATCCCGATTTAAAAAGTCAGTTAGAATCAGTAACAACACAACGAGAGCGTATATTGCTCTATGCTGCGAACGGTCTATGGTACGATGCCATTAGTGCCTTAGCACAACTCCGTTGCTCTCAACCACAGGAGGAAGCAATTCAAGATGATTGGTATAATTTGTTACAATCTGTTCATTTAGGAGACATAGCATCAGAACCCATTGTTAGCTGATGTGCTGCAAAACCCATTTGTTAATATACTTATAAAATTATCGATACTCGCCCTGCAATACAAAAGCAGCCCAGTAGTATGGTTCTTGCCATTGCTTGTGCTGCCACATCTCTAATTGAGTTGCTCGGAGTGCCTTTGTCGGTGATAGCCCTTCGTGCAAAATTCCTCGGTAAAACCTGTAAGTACAGATGCTGTTCAAAAAGCATTAAACATGGGTAACTGGGGTTCTATTATTTTAACTGCAGTTGCTGCTTACTTTATTACAATGCACATTTTACCAGAAACAATGGTTTTACGTGGTGCCGAATTCACTCGTAATGGTGTAATTGGTGCAATAGCTGTTGGTTTAGTTGTAGGTGCTTTAATGAGTATTATTACTGAATATTATACAGCTATGGGTAAAAGACCAGTTTTAAGTATTATTCGTCAATCTTCAACTGGCCACGCTACCAATATTATTGGTGGTTTAGCAATTGGTATGGAATCTACCTTCCTTCCAATTCTTGTATTGGCTGGAGGTATCTGGGGCTCATACGCTTGCGCAGGCCTTTACGGTGTAGCCATTGCTGCAGCCGGAATGATGGCAACTACTGCTATGCAATTAGCAATTGATGCATTCGGTCCTATCGCAGATAATGCCGGTGGTATCGCTGAGATGAGTGAATTGCCAGCAGATGTTCGTGAAAAAACATACCACAACTTTGATAGTTATAGTATACACTACGGTGTTATTGTTCTACAACAGTATAAATTCAAAATACCAAAAAGTCATATTCGCTAACTAACCACCAACCGCTCTGCCGCAAGGCAGAACCCCCAAAAACCTACAACACTACAACGTTGTAGGTTTTTATTTTTTCAAAACCCTTGCAAATGTGAATTCTGTGTCATTACTTTGCATCGTTCATTAACATTATGTTTGTTATCACGAAAGCCGGAGGGAATAGACCCTGTGAAAGCTTAGCAACCCTTTGCCAAAAGAAGGTGCTACATTCTATCTCAATTTGAGAAAAGATAACCCAGAGATATTCTCTCTTACTTTCCTGATACTTTTATGATATTGTCACACTGAGCTTGTCGAAGTGCTTCAAGGCAGAAAACAAAAAAGGATGCCGCTGCAATCGGGGCTAATAACTTACTGCTAACATATGGAAAAAATTCAACTTACCCTATTATTTAAAATTATCGGGCTCGGTTCGGCTTCCGGATTGGTGTATGTCTAAAGTCATATCGTAAATTTCCAGAGTTGCGATCGCGACGAACAAGGCACTTATTCCAGTCTCAAAACAACTTAAAAACCTAAGAGAACCATCATGAACTAATATCACCAACTCCTTAAAGGGCTGCAAGTTTTGATCGTGAGCTTTCTTTTTTCCTCCCTTGAGTACTTGTGGCAGCCAATGCGATGTTGTTGCGCCCCATAAAACTAGCTGAGGGGGCCTGAAATGAAATTTAGTAGTTCAAACCATAAAAAGAGGATGAACAAGCTATGGTAAGCAATCGTGGAGTAGTCTATATAGGTCCTCGGAAAGTCGAGGTTCAAAATATTGACTTCCCAAAACTAGTTGACCCTCGTGGCAAGAAGTGCGAGCACGGTGTCATTCTCAAGGTGGTCACCACGAACATCTGCGGTAGCGACCAGCACATCTACCGGGGCCGTTTTGCCGCTCCAGAGGGGATGACGCTGGGTCATGAGATTACTGGTGAGGTCGTCGAGGTGGGACGGGACGTGGAGTTTATTAAGGTGTATTGAAAATGCCAAGTGGTGAGTTGAGAAAGATTTTGATCAACTGCGTTGCAACTGTTGGTGTGGTAAGTAACAGTGATCACAACCTAGAAACAGCCGGTAAAGCGGGTGTGAACCGTTGGAAAGGTATCCGTCCTCGCAACCGTGGTGTAGCGATGAACCCAGTAGATCACCCAATGGGTGGTGGTGAAGGTAGATCTTCAGGTGGTCACCCAAGAAGCCGCACCGGTAAATACGCGAAAGGTGAGAAGACAAGAACAAGAGGAAAAGGAAGTGATAAGCTGATCATCCAACGTAAAAACGGAAGCAAGCTCGCTAAATAAGAAGTGAGTAAGTGGATTCAAATTCAAATTATCAAAATTTCAAATTAACACAGTAATATGGCTCGTTCAATTAAAAAAGGTCCTTATGTAGCTGCCAAATTAGAAAAGAAAGTATTAGCAGTTAATGAGGGCAAAGCCAAAAAGGGAGTGATCAAAACATGGAGCCGTCGTTCTACCATAACTCCTGATTTTGTTGGACACACATTTGCAGAATTGCCAAGGTCTAGAGTCATCAAAATGTTGAATTTCAGGAGCTTCTTCCAGAATCACATGGGCATTAGTTCCACCAAAACCCAGGGAACTCACTCCTGCTCGACGGGGAGCCTTGTTAGCTTTCCACTCCCTAAGTTGAGTATTAACGTAGAAGGGGCTGTTGGCAAAATCAATCTCAGGATTGGGAGATTCAAAATTAAGGCTAGGAGGTATTTGTTTATATTTTAATGCTAAGACAGTTTTGATAAGACTTGCTACACCAGCTGCTGTATCTAAATGTCCAATGTTTGGTTTTACTGAACCAATAGCACAAAATCCGTTTTTTTGTGTAAAAGCGCGAAAAGCCTTAGTCAAAGCAGCAACTTCAACTGGATCGCCAGTCGCTGTTCCTGTGCCATGAGTTTCTATATAAGAGATATCATCAGCATTGATTGCAGCATTTGCCAGCGCCTCTACAATCACTTCAGCCTGACCATTAACACTAGGTGCCGTATAGCTAACTTTTAAAGAACCGTCATTGTTAATTGCTGAACCTCTTTAATTGGGTCAGTGGCACTTTCTTCAGTACTGCCCATAACAGCAACGACTGTATAGACTGGTCTATGTTCGGCAAGGCAGTCTTGCAACAACGTTTCTAGGTCAGGAATACTCATGCGGGCATTTATATCCACGGGAACGTCAATCATGTTTGCCGCTCCAATTCCTAAGAGCGCAGCTGCCTTGGGAAATGAGTAATGTTTTGTTCCTGGGACAAAAAATACAGGTGATTTGGGAATATCACTGAGAAATTGGCGGCTAAACTCCTGTATGCCAAGATTTTGTAGCGAATACTTTGACATGGCTTGAGCGATCGCCGAGCGCGGAATTTGATATTCTTTAGTAAGACGACCGGGCAATGCGAGAATATCATCGCTTTTGAGGTTGAGTAGTGACCAAGTGTCCAGCTTAATTAGAGGCGCTATTTCACCCCTTGCGAGGGAAACACTAATATCTTTTGCAGTTGCAATTGTTGCTTCATTTTTTAAAGCCGCTTGTAAGGCAAGAGGATAGAACTTGAGATTTCGCGCCGACCAGATTGCCTTACTCTTGAAGAAGCAATTCTGCAAGGGTTTATGGAGTTAGTAGAGCGGGATGCTGTCGCGTTATGGTGGTATAACTCCTTACAAAAGCCTCGAGTGGATTTAGATAGTTTCGACGAGCCCTATTTTCAAAACCTGAAACAATATTATCAAACTATTAATCGGGAACTTTGGGTTTTGGATATTACCAGCGATCTGAATATTCCAGTTTTTGCTGCTGTTACTCGAAGAAGCGATCGCTCTGTAGAAGATATTGTTTTGGGTTATGGTGCTCATTTCGATGCCAAGATTGCTATTAGTCGAGCCTTGACTGAAGTTAACCAAATTTTACCTAACGTTTTATTTGCAAACGCTGATGGAAGTACTCAATATCCTCCATCAGCCGATCGCTTAGCGGTAGATTGGTGGAAAACCGCAACTTTAAGCGATCGACCATTACTAGTTCCAGATAAGAGAATTGCTGCTAAAGTCAGTGGCGATTATCGCGAAATGGCAAGTGACGATTTACTCGAAGATGTCAAGCTCTGTCAACAAATCGTTGAGAACAATGGTTTAGAAAGCGATGATTTGTTTGTAACCAATGTGGAGCGTTTGGCTACCGGTATCGAAAAAGGGATTGCCAATTCAATTTTGGTAAAGGTAAACCAAATCGGAACCTTATCGGAAACCATCGCAGCAGTAACCATGGCCCATAATGCAGGGTATACCTCTGTAATGTCACATCGTTCGGGAGAAACTGAAGATACTACGATTGCCGATTTAGCCGTTGCACTCAACTGCGGACAAATCAAAACGGGTTCGGCTTCTCGTTCCGATCGTATGGCCAAATACAATCAATTGTTGCGCATCGAGGAGGAATTGGCTGAAACCGCGTATTTCCCAGGTGAAAAAGCTTTTAAGCAACGATAAGTTGGTTTTGATTTCATAAACTAGCCCTATCATAAGTGTTGATGGGGCTTTTTTTATGCAAATTCTCGTCTTGTCCCCGCAATTGCTCATTGAGTTGAAGTGCATGTGAAGATTTGTTTATCTTTGATTTCTTACATAAAAAAGCATGCGTAACGGATTTATTGTCGGTTTTATACTTCTATTTTTCTGGGGTGGTGCACAACCCCAGAGGCGGAAATCAACCTGCCTTTCATCACTGCAACTCAGGATGGTCCCAAGCACTTGGATATGACCCTAACTCGTACCCAGTTTGAAAAACTGTGTGCTGACCTGATTGACCGCTGTCGCGTGCCTGTTGAGAACGCACTCCGCGATGCTAAATTAACTAAGAACGACATTAATGAAGTCGTGTTAGTTGGTGGTTCTACCCGCATTCCTGCTGTACAGCAACTTGTGAAGAACCTGTTGGGTAAAGACCCCAACCAAAGCGTGAACCCCGATGAAGTGGTAGCTGTTGGTGCAGCAATTCAAGCAGGTGTACTTGGTGGCGATGTTACTGGTATCTTGTTGTTAGACGTAACACCACTGTCTCTAGGTTTGGAAACCTTGGGCGGTGTCATGACCAAGATTATCCCTCGCAACACTACCATTCCTACCAAGAAGTCCGAAGTCTTCTCTACCGCTGTGGATGGTCAAACTAACGTGGAAATTCACGTTCTCCAGGGCGAACGGGAAATGTCAAATGATAACAAGAGCTTGGGTACTTTCCGTCTCGATGGTATTCCCCCAGCACC
>NZ_BAAFZH010000002.1:0-5921 GCF_054684315.1 Scytonema sp. NUACC21
GGTCCAAAGCGTCCCAAATTTGCTTGAATTTCAGCGCCAGTCGCTGGATGAACTCCCAATTTTCGGGGTAGAGACAATAGACCAATTGCTACGTCAAGGGTGACATTTTCGGTTGTAACGCCTTTGGGCAGAGATGCCTGTTTGGGTTTGGGGTTTTCCTCAGACTTATCACCTAACTGAACGTAGGGACCATAAGGACCAATTTTGAGGTAAATCGGTTCGCCGGTTTCAGGATGGGTACCAATTTGGTCAGGACCGACAATCTTTTGTCGCAGGATCGTTTCTACCTTCTGGGGATCGAGGTCAGCCGGAGTCAAATCGCGAGGAATTGAGGCTGTGACAACATCTTCTCCATTTTCTTTTTCCAAATAAGCACCGTACTTGCCAATACGGACTTTGACATCTAGGTTTTCTAGTTCTACTGTCCGTGCCTCATTAGCATCAATTTGGTTTTCCTTTTCCTTGACTTGGGTATCTAAGCCTTTGTCTCCCAGGTAGAACGTCCGTAAGTAAGGCAACCACTGAGCTTCACCCGTTGCAATGTCATCCAAGGTTTGCTCCATTTTTGAGAACTTGGCACTGCTTAATGTTGTCAAAACCAACAACACGGATGAAGCAATTGCCGTACTGAGAACGACAAGATTGCACTTCATTCAAAACTTCTTGAGTGTTTCTAGCGCTAAACAAAGGCAATTTCCACAGTGTCCAGTAGTACTGGGTGGGTTCAGATACTTCATTAAACTCGATCGCGGGAATGTAACCTTGGTCGAGAATGTACTGAACCTGTCTGCTAATTTGAGCATCCGTGAGGGGAGGCAGGTAGGAAAGGGTTTCGTAACGACGCTCTTTTGGTAGGGTTTGCATAGCTGAATGATAATTGATGAGTTGGGACGTTTGATAAGTTGCTAGTGGTTGTTCGTTAGCAGTTAGCAGTTATTTATCTGCTACTAACCACTAACTACTAACCACTCTCCTGTTCTGATTCTGGGCTGGGAGTTGAGACATTGATTTGCGTGATGCGCTCAAGGTGCTGACGGCGGTGTTCCATATTGCCTTGCTGAATGCCAGTACGAACCATTTCCGGTAAAAAGTCGATTATTTCTTCCGCTATGTGTTCTCTGACAGTCATAATCGGTGTAGATCCTAAGAAAGCCGATCAAGCCATCCGTGGTACAGTTACCTTACCTCACGGTACCGGTAAAACGAAACGCGTATTGGTACTTTGTACTCCAGACAAAGAAGAAGCAGCAAAGGCAGCCGGTGCTGACTATGTTGGATTAGATGAATTCGTTCAAAAAATCGAAGGCGGTTGGGTAGATGTAGACGTTATCGTTGCAACTCCTGCTGTAATGCCTAAGATCGGTAAGTTAGGTAAAGTATTAGGTCCTCGTAACTTGATGCCCAACCCTAAAACAGGTACAGTTACCAATGATGTAGCTGCAGCTGTAAACGAAGTGAAAGGTGGTAAAATCGCATTTAAAGTTGACAAAGCTGGTATCATCCACGCTTCTGTAGGTCGCGTAAGTTTCAGCCCCGAGAAATTGGTGGAGAACAGCACCGAGTTCATCAATGCGATCATCAAGGCAAAACCTGCTACTGCAAAAGGAACCTACGTGAAAAGCGTGTTCTTGGCAAGCAGCATGAGCCCAAGTATCCCAGTTGATACCAAATCCTTTATTCACTAATCAACGGTTCTTTCTTTGGGTAGAACCCCCTTTAATCAATTCTACTGGCTTAGTTAAGTTTAAATTATCAATGATTGATTGAAAATCTTGCCAGTCATCAGGGTGGGAAATAATTCCGATCCACTCAATCAGATTTGCAACTTCCGCAGCAAGGAGAGTCCAAGCGATGATAGGGCGTGACTTGACCATAAGAAGAAGTTTATTGCGATCGCTCCCCATTCTTTTGCCCTTTCCGGCGGCGGGAATTAGTAAATGCATAGAATTCCTCAATCTATATACTGGTTAATGGTTAGTGGTAAAAGTGACTACTAACAATTAACCACTAACTACTAACAATCCCAGACCCCTATCTTCCCCTAAAATAGGGAGCGAGTAAGCGTCAAAATATATTATGCGAATAGTAGCCCTTGTCCCTGGCGGAATTGGCGACCAAATTCTTTTCTTTCCGACTTTAGATGACCTAAAGCTGAATTTACCTCAAGCTGAGATAGACGTTGTTGTAGAACCCCGATCCAAGGCGGCTTACCGAGTAAGTAAGTCAGTCCATGATGTACTGGCGTTTGACTACAAAGACCGTAATAGTATGGCAGATTGGGGTAACACCTTATCCATTGCTTCGGCAATCATCTGACCGACTTCTTCGTCGTTACCAGCAGAGATTGAACCTACTTGAGCAATTGCCTTGGAATCTTCCACAGGACGAGCATGCTCTTTAATTCTGTCTACTAGGAAGCCAGTCGCTTTATCGATACCGCGCTTCAGCAGAATAGCATTCGCACCAGCAGCAACGTTCCGCAAGCCTTCTTTTACAATTGCGTGAGCCAAGACAGTCGCGGTGGTGGTGCCATCACCAGCAGCATCGTTGGTTTTGGAAGCTGCTTGACGAATCAGAGATACGCCAGTATTTTCTACGTGGTCTTCTAATTCAATTTCTTTAGCTACTGAAACACCGTCTTTTGTTACAGCAGGTGCTCCAAATTTCTTTTCAATTACTACGTTACGACCTTTAGGTCCGAGTGTTACTTTCACTGCGTTAGCGAGAATGTCTACACCACGCTTCATTCTGTTACGGGCTTCAATGTCGAAAAACAATTGCTTTGCCATATGTTGTGTTATTTGAAATTAATGAATAATGATTGACTCGATTAAACGATTGCGAGGATATCGCTTTCACGCATGATCAATAGGGGGTAACAACGCAGCTGTGTTTACATTCAAATGCACTCCTGACTCCGCCAAAGCGGGATAATTGGGCGATGTAAAAGCATTAAAATGTTCGGCATTGATTTTGGTCGTGCGATTTCCACGGTATAACTTGTATTCAAAATACAAACAAACCTCCTGAATTACGGGCTTCCCCTTTTGCTGTAACGATGCAATTTGTATGGCGGTAATTAAATTTTCCTTGGCATCGGTACGCAAGTCGCCAATCGGTAACTGCGACCCTGTAAACACCACGGGTTTGGCTAAGTTTTCGAGCATAAAACTCAAGGCCGAAGCCGAATACGACATGGTATCAGAGCCGTGTAAAACCACAAATCCATCGTAAGCATCGTAATGGGATTCAATAAGCGTAGCAATTTCTTCCCACCGTTGGGGGTTCATATTGGAGGAATCTATCGGATGGGAAAAAGAAACTGTATCGATATGGCAATCCAACTGCTTGATTTCGGGAATTTTTTGCAGCAACTTGGCAAAATTGAAGGCTTTGAGGGCACCGGTTTTGAAATCTTTCATCATTCCAATGGTGCCGCCCGTGTAGACCAAAAGTATATTAGGCTTGACTTGACTTGGTTGACATAGCGACGCAAAATAGGAGTTAAGTAAGCATCTACAACTGTTGTATCTCCTCGGCTAACTAATTTCATTAATGGACTAACTTGATGGGATACAGATATCTGTGTAAATCCAATTTCTTGGGCTAATTGGGCTACTTGTTGTTCGTGGTAAGGATAGCGATCGCCGTGCATAAAAACAATAGCACAACTGCGAATTCCGGTGTTGTAAACTGCTTGTAGGTCTTTTTTAACCTGTTCTATATTGACAGGGATTAATTCATTGCCTTGAGCATCATAACGTTCCGTCACATCAATAACTTGTTCGTACAGCATTGTGGGTAAAATGATATGACGGGCAAATATATTAGGTCGGTTTTGATAGCCAATTCGCAACGCATCTTTAAAGCCTTTGGTAATTAATAGGACAACGCGATCGCCATGTCTTTCTAGCAGGGCATTGGTTGCTACTGTTGTTCCCATCTTGACGACTTCTATCTGGGTATAGGGAATGGGTTCATGATTTGAAAGACTCATAATATCCCTAATCCCTTGGATAACTGCATCTTGATATTGTTCGGGATTTTCTGAAAGTAATTTGTAGACAATAACCCATTCGTGTCCCATCCATCCCAACAAAGAGGTAGAGTGGCGGGATGAGCAAAACTATTTTTTCCGGTTATCCAAATATCAAACTCAACTGCAAGCACTTTACGAATCTCAACAAAATTTTATCCAGCCAGAGAGCCGTAGAAATGAAGTTCTGAATTTCGTGAATCAGGGGTTGCAGGACTTCTCTATTTCACGGGTAAATGTGGACTGGGGTTTTCCAGTACCTGTAGATTCCAATCACACCCTCTATGTCTGGTTTGATGCTCTACTGGGTTACGTAACTGCATTGCTGGAAACCGATGAAGAAGCGACTTTGGAAAATGCCACAGCCAAATGGTGGCCGATGAACCTACATCTCATTGGTAAAGATATTCTGCGCTTCCATGCGGTTTATTGGCCTGCAATGCTAATGTCAGCTGGGTTACCGTTACCAGAGCAAGTCTTCGGGCATGGTTTTCTCACCAGAGATGGTCAGAAAATGGGCAAAACCTTGGGTAATACCCTTGACCCCGTAGCGTTAGTTGAGCGTTACGGTAGTGATGCCGTTCGTTATTACTTTCTTAAGGAAATCGAATTCGGCAAAGATGGCGACTTTAATGAAAGTAGATTCATCAC
This sequence comes from Scytonema sp. NUACC21, assembly GCF_054684315.1. Classification (NCBI taxonomy): domain Bacteria; kingdom Bacillati; phylum Cyanobacteriota; class Cyanophyceae; order Nostocales; family Scytonemataceae; genus Scytonema; species Scytonema sp. NUACC21. Next base: position 4,688 of record NZ_BAAFZH010000002.1, read on the forward strand.
GATTTCTCCCTTGAAATTGAGGGAAAAAAAATCAAATTTGATGCGGTATTGATTGGCATCCACGGAACACCCGGTGAAGATGGGAAATTGCAAGGCTATTTCGACTTAGTTGGGTTGCCTTATACTTCCTGTGATGCAGCAACTTCAGCCCTTACTTTTAATAAAAGATATACTGTTGCCGTTGCCTCTTTCGGTGGCATTAAAACAGCCAAATCATTGCACCTCTTCAAACAAAGTCCGGTGAGTGCTGAAGCCATCTTGGCTCAGCTAAAATTACCGGTGTTCGTGAAACCCAATAACGGAGGATCCAGTATTGGCATGAGCAAAGTGAACGAAGCTGCTGAACTTCCTGCGGCATTAGACAAAGCGTTTAAAGAAGATACCCAAGTATTGGTGGAGGAATTTATTGCAGGTCGCGAGTTTACGGTGGGAGTATTCAAAACAACAGAGGACATTATTGTTCTTCCCATCACCGAGATCATTACCAAAAAAGATTTCTTCGATTACGAAGCTAAATATCAGGGGGCGAGTGAAGAAATTACCCCTGCGAAAATTACCTCGGAAATGCAAGAGCAAATTCGCAGTACGGCTAGAAAAGTTTATGAAGTATTCAATGGTCTATCTCATTTATTCATAATTTGTAACAGATAATGCCCCAATAGCGTTGTATAAACATAATCTGGAGGGGTTAAAGAGCAGATGAAACTTAAACAAGGCAATCAATTCACAAGGTTTGCCAGTTTCTCATAAAATCACCCGAGTTTCTCATAATCTCTCGGTAGTGCTTCGGCAAGCTGGAGAGGAGGGACAAAAAGAGAAGAAACTGTTTAAGTGGGGATCTGTTGTTTGCCATTCCAAAATTCATAAAACAATCTAAGTTTTAATCAAGACAGCACTCAACTAAGCGATTAGGAGAAAAAGTCCATGCTAGACGCATTTGCTAAGGTGGTTTCTCAAGCCGATTCCAGAGGAGAATTTTTGAGCACCGAGCAACTAGATGCTTTGAACAACCTGGTTAAAGATGGCAACAAGCGCTTGGATGTTGTAAACCGTATCACCAGCAACGCTTCCAGCATCGTTACCGACGCTGCTCGCAGCTTGTTTGAAGACCAGCCACAGTTGATTGCTCCTGGTGGTAACGCTTACACCAACCGTCGCATGGCTGCTTGTCTGCGCGACATGGAAATCATCTTGCGCTATGTTACATACGCAATTTTAGCAGGTGACGCTAGCG
>NZ_BAAFZH010000003.1:0-6343 GCF_054684315.1 Scytonema sp. NUACC21
CGTTCTGTATCTGCGTTCAACCCCTGAGCTTCACTGGTTTGAATTAAATCTAGATAAATCGTCTGCTCATCCGCTTCGTCTAGTGCCCTTCTTAGCCATCCTTCCTTCCCATCCAGCCATTGATAAAGTTGCCGTCCCAGCTGGGTTATATCGAGTAAGCTGTCTGTTTCTTGAGTGTAGTATTTTTGCTCAGACAAATCAATCAGCGCTGCTAACTCCGGTTTATCCAAGTAACGTGAACCACAATCACAGCGTAGTTCAAAGCTTTGCTGCTGACTCAGGGCGAAGGTAAAGTTTAGCGGCATAGATGGCAATAGCAATCATCACAATAACCTTCACTGTATTATCATCCCTTTCCCTATAGTTTGGTAATTCTAGATCCCACTTAGAAATTCCTCCCCTGCGTATCGAAGTTATATCATGTTCGGGTAAACACTTACACTAAGTTTGTCGTTACGATGCATGCGCTGTTCGCGTAGCTTGGCGTCAGCCATAGCGCTACTACGAACAAATTATTTTATAAGTTATTAACCTAACATGATATTATTCGTTAGTTGACACACAGAAACTGAAAAAAAGTATCAAGCCAAGTTAACACCTATTGAGAGTACTTCTGAGCCACGTTAGATCTTTCAGGTTACCCATCTTCTTGATCTGATCCAATTGTTGCTTAAAGTCCTCAAAATCAAACTGATTCTTGCGGATTTTCTTTTCTAATTTCTTCGCCTGCTCCTCATCAAATTGGGCTTGAGCCTTCTCCACGAGCGAGGTAATATCACCCATGCCCAGGATACGCTGCGCCATACGCTCGGGGTAGAACACATCCAAAGTGTCCATTTTCTCCCCACTGCTTACAAATTTGATTGGCTTGTTTACCGTGTATTTGATACTGAGGGCAGCACCACCGCGGGTATCACCGTCTAACTTGGTGAGCACCACCCCAGTGAAATCGAGTCGGTCGTTGAAGGCTTTGGCAGTATTCACCGCATCCTGACCAGTCATGGAATCCACTACAAAGAGGATTTCCTGTGGTTTTACTGCCGATTTAATATTGGCTACCTCGGTCATCATGGTTTCATCGATCGCTAAACGACCTGCCGTATCCACGATGATCACGTTTTTATTCTTACTTCTCGCCTCTTTCAATGCGTTCTCCGCAATTTGAACGGCGTTCTTATTTTCAGGCTCACTGTATACTTCTACTCCAATTTGTTCACCCAGCACCTTCAATTGGTCGATGGCCGCAGGGCGGAGTAAATGGTCATCAAAATTTGCTAAAGCTTCGAGCATTTCTGCCCGTGCGATGTGTTCTTCTTCTTTGAGCTCTTCAGGGAAGGGGATGGGGTCAGCTGGGGCACCGGGATGGTATTTATAAGCTTCTTCGCTCACCAGGTCAATAAAGCCAATTAGCTGTTCCGCTTTTATAATGGGATATTGATGCGCGACTAGGGGACGGCTGGAAACAGCTTTCAGGGCGTGCAGCGTATCTAAAACGTTGATATTAGCCCGATCCATTTTGTTAACGAAGACGAGGTGGGGAATTTCCCAATCGTCAAGAAATTTAAACAGAGGTGCAAGTGTCAGGACTCGGTCTGTGATGGGTTCGCAAACCACAATTGCCGCATCCACTCCCATCAGGGCATTGTATGTTTCTTGAGCAAATTCTACGCTTCCAGGACAATCAATAAATGTAAAGCGAAGGTTGTTATACTCGGTGCAAGCAGCACTCACTTCTACACTCATTTGGCGATCGCGTGATTCAGCAGCACTATCTCCTACAGTGTTGCCATCCTTGATGCTACCTTTACGCGAAACTGCGCCCGTTACAAATAACAAACTTTCCAGGAGTGTAGTTTTTCCACTTAAATATGGACCAACAATTGGTGTACATGTTACCGCCGGGACGGGTGATGTCAGAGTACAGTAGGGACTTAGCCACAGCTTCTTTCACAATAGCAGCTGCGTTAGCGCTGATTGTGGTAGCTGCACGAACGCGCAGTTCGCCAGTGGAGAAATAGCTCTTGAGCTTTTCGAGAGCACCAGTATCCAGGTACTTACCTTGAACGTCCGAAGAATTAATTACAGCGGTAATTGCGTCTTGCATGTTGTTATTTCCTTATTTCCAACCGTTTTGCAACACTTCTATTTCGTGCCGAGGACTACAGCTTCGCCCTACTGCATAGCGCCGGTGAGGTAGTCGAAGTAAGAACCAGCTTCAGCAGCATCTTCAGCAGACAACAGAGAAGCAGCAACGTTCTTCATAGCGGTAACACCAGAAGCAACAGCATCAATAGGAGTACCGAGGGACTTGTACATCTCACGAACGCCTACAACACCGATTTCTTCAATGGGGGTAACATCACCAGCAACAATTCCGTAGGTGATGAGACGCAGGTAGTAATCCAGGTCGCGCAAGCAGGTAGCAGTCATTTCTTGACCGTATGCATTGCCACCAGGAGAAACAACATCAGGGCGCTTTTGGAACAGCTGGTCGCCAGCTTGCTTAACGATACGCTCTGGCATCTAACTACAATCGCTTGCCCAGACCTGCGGCGGTTGTAGTAGCGAATGGCGAAGCAAAAGTGATTTTGCGACGCGAAACATATCAAGATTTAATTCGACAAGATTGCCTACCTGAAAGAGTAAAAAGTTAGTCAAAAGTCTATAGTCAGGAGTCCATAGTTTTTGACTGTGAACTACAAGACTATTGACTCTTGACTGTTGACCGAACTTTATTAAAGGCTAAGGGTTAACGCCAGATGTCATGGGAGATTGGTGGAAGCAATGGCTGACATATTTATGGTCACAGTCCTTGCTGGTTCAGACTCTGGATATTGTGTTAGTACTGGCGCTGACGTACATGATACTGGTTATTATTAGTGAGCGCCGAACACTTTGGATGGTGCGGGGATTCATCATCTTAATGCTAGCATCAGCAGTCAGTGGCAGATTGGAATTGCATCTGCTGAACTTTGTCTTGGAAAAGTTAGTGATTGGCTGTGCCGTAGCAATGGCAGTTGCTCTTCAGTCAGAGTTTCGCCGATTTTTAGAGCAATTGGGAAGAGGCGAATTCAAGCAACTGTTCCAACCGTCTCGTCTGGCGGTACCCAAGTCTGATAGTGTAATTGATGAAATTGTCGATGCTGTTAAAGCGTCAACTTGGTGATGAGTGTAGCACCAATGATTGCACCTACAATTGGTGGGTGGGTTTTGGCGCTTGCTGGTTGGCGGGCAATCTATGGTGTATTGGCTGTAGGAGGATTGTTGCTCGTGCTGGCTGTTGCTTTCGGATTGAGTGAGTCCCTAGAGAGGCGTGATGTAACTGCTATCAAACCACGTCGGCTAATCAATAATTACTGGCATATTCTCAGGAATCCAATTTGCCTGGGCTATGCCCTTGTCAATGCGTTGACCTTTGGGTGTATGTTCGCCTACGTTGCCGGCTCACCACTAGTGATGCTCAACATTTTCGGTGTCTCAACTACAGTCTACGGTTGGCTATTTGCATCAACCGCCTTCGGGATTATGGTAGGTTCATTTCTAAATGGGCGCTGGAGTATGCAAGGTGTGCGACCTTCACGGTTACTCAGTGTTAGCTTAGCTGTCGCTGTCGTTACATCAGTGGCACTTGTGGTTGTGTCAGTGAGTAGTGCAGCGCAAGTTGCTACACTTATGCCGTTACTAGTGCTAAATACCTTTTGTCGCGGAATTATTGCACCGAATGCCATACATGGTGCCATCCAGCCAGTACCCGAAAGTGCTGGCGTTGCAGCCGCCGGAGTTGGATTGGTCAATCCCACGACATTATATAGAAGTGAAATCGCAAAACTCATGTAGATGATTTTCATCGCATTGCGGGCATACTGCAGGAAGTAGCCAATTTTCGAAAACTGAGACGCATCCAAGATCCCATCGCAGGCGGGAGAAAAAACATTCACATTTTCTGAAATCGATAGGCCCACATTACTCTGGGCCAAAGCACCGGCATCGTTCAGCCCGTCCCCTACCATCATCACGTTTTTGCCTTCTTGTTGCAAAGCCTCGATATAGGCCAACTTCGCTTCGGGTTTTTGGTTGAACACCAACGAGGTTCCTGCGGGCAACATTTTCTCCAAAATCTTACGCTCCCCATCGTTGTCGCCCGAAAGCACGACCAAATGATAGGATGCACTCAAACGTTCAAACAAAGCCTCCAAGCCTTCGCGGTATTGGTTGTTGAACACATAACTGCCTTTGTAAACCCCATCTATTTCAACATGTACTTTGGTTTTCTTATGGGTGTTTTCACTGAGATGCTGTAAAAACTGAGACGAACCCAATTTAACCGCGTGTCCTTCTACCGTAGCAAATACCCCTTTGCCCGTCACCTCTTCAAAATGGGTGACCGTGGCTTTCTCTTGAGCGGGTAAATACTCGTAAAGCCTGTGCAATGTATCTTCTAAGTGCAGCAGCAACTCTGATTCGGATTCGGTCAGCTTATTCACTGGTACACCAGTCCAAGAAGCAACAATTTGAGCAATGTCTTCCTCATCAACGATAGGGCTATTGACTGCCTTATCATTTTGTGATAACTCATTTAATTGTGCTTCTAGTTCCAACTCGCGATCGCGCAACTGACCGGCTCTATCAAAGTCCTGTAATCTGACAGCTTCGTTCTTAGATTTAATCACTTGAGCTAACTCTTTCTTGAGTTCGCGATTGGCGGTGTTGGTAGAATAACGCAAACGGACGCGAGAGCCAGCTTCATCAATCAAGTCGATAGCTTTGTCGGGCAAGAAGCGATCGCTAATGTAGCGATCTGATAACTTTGCTGCTGCTACCACCGCTTCATCAGAAATTTGTACTCTGTGATGTTGCTCGTATGCAGAGCGCAACCCGTATAATATCTCAATAGTTTCCTCAACCGATGGTTCACCCACCAAAATCGGTTGGAAACGACGCTCAAGAGCCGCATCACGTTCGATGTGCTTGCGGTACTCATCCAGGGTAGTTGCTCCAATGCACTGGAGATCGCCTCTTGCAAGTGCTGGCTTGAGGATATTGGCAGCATCCATGCCACCTGAGTCGATCATGTACCAGATCTCACGATCGTTCTGTACTTTCTGGCCAATCACGCTGTAAATATGCGCCATGCTTTCACCCACTGTATAACTGCCAAATTCTGTGAAGATATTGGGCATGGGTACTTTGTTTTTCTTACAAACACTCTTAATATTCCGTACAATTTCATTGATCATGAACTGATAATCATAATCGAATCCTAGAGAGTGTTTGATCGGGAATCCGCCACCGATATTGATAGAATCCAACTCGGGGCAAATCTTTTTCAATTGGCAATAAAGGTTGATTACCTTGTTCAACTCACTCCAATAATAGATATCATCTTTAATTCCTTTGTTCAAGAAGATATGCAGCATTTTCAATTGAAAACGGTCTTCGTTGCCTTCAATTTTGTCTACATAAAATTCAAGTACATCGCGTGCTCTAAAACCCAAACGAGATGTATAGAACGGGAAAGTAGGCTCTTCTTCTGCGGCAATGCGGATGCCCAACTTAAAGGGAACTTTCACCGACTTCTTGTATTGTTGAAGTTCTTCTTTGTTATCAAGTACCGGTATTACATTTTTAAAGCCTGTATTCAATAAACCTGCAATTCTACTGGTATAAGTTTTTTGCTTGTAGCCGTTGCAAATGATAAAAGGGGGGTTCTACCCGTCAAGAATCGGTTTACAATGGACTGCAAGCTTTAAGTAGCTCTGCAAAGCAAGTTTTGATTCACGATGGAGCTAGATGTCTTGTCACACCCGATCTACTCAATAGGTGTGCTGAAGCTATTTGCCACTGTTCTGGATTGATTGCTGCAGTACCAGTCAAGGACACGATTAAAGTCGTGGGGGATAATGGAATCATTGAAAGTACGCCTGACAGACAACGACTGTGGGCAGCCCAAACTCCTCAAGGTTTTGACGTTGATTTATTGAAACAGTGCCATGCTGAAGGTGTGCGTCAGGGCTGGGAAGTGACTGATGATGCTGCATTGTTTGAGAGATGTGGTATTGAAGTACGAATTGTCCAGGGTGAGGAAACTAATTTAAAGCTAACAACTCCACAAGATTTGACAATTGCGGAATTCATCCTTAAAACTAGGCTAGAAGAGGGCTGACGTAAGCTATAACAATAATTTGGCTCGACTAAAATATCACTCTTAGTTTCGCATTATTCTTGACTTGAGTCAAATATTATGGTAATTTGCCAAACACTTGTTATTCGTCTTTATGTCATTTGTCCTTTGTCCTTTGCCTGTGTAAATGACCAAAAAAGGATGAAGGATAAAGGATAAAGG
>NZ_BAAFZH010000004.1:0-6575 GCF_054684315.1 Scytonema sp. NUACC21
GGTGTCGGTAAGAAAATGGCCAAGATGTTCGCTATGTGGACTACTTGTTCCTTAGCATCTCTAGCTTTACCAGGAATGAGCGGTTTTGTAGCGGAGTTGATGGTATTTGTTGGTTTTTCAACCAGTGAAGCTTATAACCCCACCTTTAAAATTATTGTGGTGTTCTTGATGGCAGTGGGAGTAATCCTAACTCCGATTTATCTGCTGTCTATGCTGCGGGAAATCTTCTACGGTAAAGAAAACGAAGAATTGGTTTCTCATCAGAAGCTAATAGATGCCGAACCCCGCGAGATCTTTATCATTGCCTGCTTGTTAGTGCCAATTATTGGGATTGGATTGTATCCCAAAATGTTGACTCAAGTATACGATTCAAGCACAGTAAAACTTACAGCACGGCTGAGAGAATCTATACCAGCTTTGGCAGACCAAAAAGCGCCTGCAGTCTCATTAAGTGCGCCTGCGGTTGAAAATTAGCTTAATCCGAAAGAAGCCCCACATCTGACCACTTCGGGGCAGTGTGGGATGAATTTTGGGGCAATCAGGTCACGTCCTCCGACCTATGTTGACCGTCGGTCAACGCGGGAGTGAGGACAGTGACCTGATTGCCAACTTCTATATTAGGGAGACGGTCAACCCAGTCTTCAACTCCGTAAAAATAATTGTTTACAATATTGAATTGGAGCAAATTTCACAATGGAAGCACTGACGGATAAATTAAGGAACTATCAGCAAATTGTGCAGCAATTGTTGATGGGTTACGCAGAAAGTAAGCCAGCTTATGGTGATATTGAGGTTGAAACTATTTTTGATACGCAGCGAAATCACTATCAAATTGTGCATCTAGGTTGGCACCATAAGCGCTGGGTACATCATTGTCTAATGCATCTTGATATTCGCAATGAGAAAATCTGGATTTTTTACAATTCAACAGAGCACGATCTTGCAGCAGATTTAGTCGATTTGGGCGTACCAAAACAAGATATTGTGCTAGGTTTTTATCCTCCTTTCATGCGGGAAATGAGTGACTATGCAGTAAGCTAAAAGCACAAGGATTAAAGAGGCGATCTGCCGCTATGCTGTAGCGAGGCTATCGCTTGATAGACAATATTTTTGATTGCTATTGGTATTGTATAACGCATGCAAACTAAAAAGCGCCCTCTTTTGGAGGACGCTCTTATTTACGCAAGACGCGATATATCGCATCTCTACATTATTATTAACCGTTGATTGCAGGAGCGGTTAAAGCAACGGGAGTAGCCTCGCCAGAAGCCAAGTCGAGAGGGAAGTTGTGAGCCCCTTCTTCATAACCCACGTATCCTGGAGGCGCACCGATGAGGCGAGAAACTGCGTGTTTCTCCATGTATTCGGACATATCAATCCTTACCAGGGCTTCTTCCGTATCAAACAGGTAAGCAGCCAGTGCTTTCCCCAGTTCAGTTTTACCTACACCGGTAGGACCGAGGAAAATGAAGCTAGCGATAGGACGATTGGGGTCAGCCAGCCCAGCGCGAGAACGTTGAATCGCATCTGCTACAGCGGTGACTGCTTCTTGTTGTCCCACAACGCGGCGATGCAGTTCATCTTCTAAGTGCAACAGTTTTTCTTTCTCGGATTCTACTAACTTGCTGATAGGAATTCCCGTCCACTTGGAAATGACTTCCGCGATGTCAGCTTCGGTGACTTCCTCACGCAGGAGAGATTTTCCACTGCGTTGTGCTTGAGCCAGTTCGTTTTCTGCTGCTTCCAAATCGCGGTGCAAACTGGTTAGCTTGCCGTATTTTAACTCAGCAGCGCGGTTAAGGTCGTAGTTACGTTCTGCTTGTTGAATTTCCAGGTTTACCCGGTCAATTTCCTCTTTGACAGACTGTATTTTAGCGATGACATCTTTTTCAGACTGCCATTGAGCTTTGAGTGTTCTTTGTTCTTCTTTGAGATCTGCAAGTTGCCTGTGTCAATGTTAACTGAGCATCGCCTGTTCCGGGAGGCATATCTACAATCAAGTAGTCTAACTCTCCCCATTGGACTTGATAAAGAAACTGGCGAATCACTCCGTTGAGCATTGGTCCGCGCCAAATAACTGGTTGATCGCGATCGATTAAAAATCCCATTGAGACGAGTTTAACGCCATGATTGAAAGCAGGTTCTAGGATGTCGCCTTTTGGTGTTGACCGTACAACCATTTCAGCATCCCCAAGCCCCAACATTGTGGGATCGTTAGGTCCATAGATATCGGCATCAAGCAAACCGACTTTTGCTCCTGTTTGAGCTAGTGCGACTGCAACATTAACGGCAACTGTACTTTTACCGACACCTCCCTTGCCACTGGAAACTGCGAGAATATTTTTCACACCGGGAACACCAGTGCGGTCGGGTAAACTTTTTTGCTGTGGTGTTTCCGCCGTCACTTCTATGTTTACGTCCTCAACTCCAGGTAATTGCTTAACAGCTTTTTGACAGTCCTCAACAATAAATTCCCGTAAAGGACAAGCAGGAGTTGTCAGTACTAAAGTAAAGTTAACCTTGCCACCATCAATTTTGATGTTGCGAATCATATTCATTTCTACCAGACTTTTGCGGAGTTCTGGGTCTTGTACTGGCGTCACTGATGCTCAAGGTCATACGGTAGACTTTAAGAACTCCATCATTATCATGACCAGTAACATCGGTTCGCAGTACATCTTGGATATAGCAGGGGATGACTCCCGCTACGACGAAATGCGCCATCGCGTGATGGAGGCGATGCGAAATAGTTTCCGTCCCGAGTTCCTCAACCGCATTGACGAACTTATCTTCTTCCACGCCTTGCAGAAACAAGAATTGCGCCAAATTGTGCAATTGCAAGTTGAGAGACTGCGTCAAAGACTTAGCGATCGCAAGATGTCTCTGAGACTGTCGGAAGCTGCTCTTGACTTCTTAGCCGATGTAGGGTACGATCCAGTCTTTGGAGCACGTCCGCTGAAGCGAGCCATTCAACGAGAGTTAGAAACTCAGATTGCTAAAGCCATCCTGCGCGGTGAGTTTAATGATGGCGATACCATCTTTGTGGATATCGAGAACGAACGTCTTGCCTTCAAACGCTTACCAGTCGAGTTGTTTACAAGTTAATTCATCAATCATCTCACGAAAAGACGCAAAGGCACTCAATTTACCAGAAACGCCTTTGCGTTTTTTGATGTTTTGTCATTGGTCATTTGTCATTGGTCATTTGTCATTGGTCATTTGTCATTTGTCATTTGTCATTGGTCCTTTGTAGCGCAGCGCATTGCCAACAAAGATGTCCCCGACATCCTGGAAGATAAGCGTGTAGTAACTCTGGATATCGGCTTACTAGTTGCAGGTACAAAGTACCGAGGTGAGTTTGAAGAACGCCTGAAAAAAATCATGGATGAAATCCGTCAGGCGGGTAACGTCATTCTCGTGATTGACGAAGTACACACTCTCATCGGCGCAGGTGCAGCAGAAGGCGCAATCGATGCAGCAAATATCCTCAAACCAGCCTTGGCAAGAGGTGAATTGCAGTGCATCGGAGCAACAACTCTAGATGAATACCGCAAGCACATTGAGCGGGATGCAGCCCTAGAACGTCGCTTCCAGCCAGTGATGGTAGGTGAACCGTCCGTAGAAGAAACTATTGAAATTCTATATGGTCTACGCGATCGCTACGAACAGCACCACAAGTTAAAAATCTCTGATGAAGCTTTGCTAGCGGCGGCAAAATTGTCTGACCGCTATATTAGTGACCGTTACTTACCAGATAAGGCAATCGACCTAATAGACGAAGCAGGGAGTAGGGTACGCCTGATTAACTCTCAATTGCCACCCGCAGCTAAAGAGTTAGACAGAGAACTGCGTCAAATTTTGAAAGAAAAAGACGATGCAGTCCGCGCTCAAGACTTTGACCGAGCTGGGGCCTTCACGGCGCATTGTTTCAATTAAAATGCCCAGGTGCAGTTCTCCACGACCGGAAACCAGGAATTTATCGGGAGAATCGGTTTCTTCGACGCGTAATGCAACGTTAGTTTCAAGTTCGCGGATTAGGCGATCGCGTACTTGTCGTGATGTGACCAATTTTCCTTCCTGACCGGCAAAGGGGGAATCATTCACCCAGAAAGTCATTTGCAAGGTAGGTTCATCTACCTTAATCAATGGCAGAGCTTGGGGTTCATTGGGGTCTGTAATTGTTTCCCCAATATTGGCATCACCAAAACCAGCCACTGCCACAATGTAACCTGCAGACGCTTCTGGAATTTCAATTCGCTTTAGCCCTTCAAAGCCCAACAATTTGGTGATTTTCGCTTTGACAATGTCGCCATTTTCCTTGACTAAAGCTGCTTGCTGCCCCATGCGGATAGTGCCGTTGTGAATTCTACCAATCACAATCCGCCCCAGATATTCGGAGTAATCTAGGGTTGTGACTTGGAGTTGCAGTGGTTTGTGTACATCACCAACTGGTGGTGGTACGTGGCGCAGGATAGCGTCAAACAGGGGCTGCATATCCTTGGGTTCGTCTTCCAATTGGTCTTTAGCATAGCCACTCAAGCCGGAAGCGAACAGATAGGGGAAATCACATGCACTATCTTGTAAGCCGTGCTGACGCAACCATGCAGCAACGCTTTCCCGAATTTGATGTCGATGACTCCAACCTAGATACCCAACTGTTGCTAAAATTGCTATTTTTGTAATGAGTGTCCAATACATTACGATTGAATAATGACGTTAATGGCTCATAGCGAGTTCGAGTTCGCGATCGCGCAGTTGAGTCACATCTATATCCTGAGTAGTGTTACCTCGTTTCAACCATTCTTTCCGCACATCATCTGGTAAAGAATCAACGTCAACTTTCTGCTCTGCAACCACCCGCACCACTTCTGATTTATTCTGAAGGTTACGAATTGCCCAGTAAGTAATCCGTTTAACCCACTCATTTTGTGTGTTCTGCTCATACTGGACTAATACTTTCAGCAAATATTCGCGGAGATTTTCCCAAGCTTTTTTGATTTTGCGGCGCATTGATGTGACAACGTCGTCAAGCGCCAAGAAAGCATCTGTGACATTGTCTGCTAACCAAGGTAAGTTTTTCTCAATCCAGGGAATCAAAATTTTACGTGCCCAGTTAAGGATTTTGTTCCAGAAGGTGATTGCTGCTGCAGCTCCTACAAACAGGACTGCCAGTAGAACTTGTACAAAGATTTCCATAATGTTAGTCTCCTTGGGGATAAAGTTTAAAGCTGATCCTATTAAGCGTTCCCTTTGCTTTTAGCTATGATTGCCTCTGCCACGTTGCGAGGCACTTCTTCATAGTGACTAAACTCCATTGAGAAGATACCCCGACCTTGGGTTTTCGACCGAATGTCAGTGGCGTAGCCAAACATTTCTGACAATGGGACTTTTGCAGTCACTTTAGCAAGCCCCTGCTCAGATCCCATCCCCTCAATTTGCCCACGACGGGAATTGAGGTCGCCCATTACATCCCCAAGGAAGTTTTCGGGAACTTCTACCTCAACTTTCATCATAGGCTCTAACAGAACGGGTGTAGCCTTCATCGCTGCTTCTTTCAATGCCATTGAACCAGCGATTTTGAAAGCCATTTCTGAAGAGTCTACTTCGTGATAAGACCCATCCACCAGTGTTGCCTTGACATCAATGAGTGGATATCCTGCTAATATACCGGATTCACAGGTTTCTTTGATTCCTGCTTCCACAGGCGATACGTATTCTTTAGGTACGGCACCGCCCACAATCTTGGAGACAAATTCAAAACCGCTTCCGGGTTCCCCAGGCTCCAAGTCAATGACAACGTGACCGTACTGACCTTTACCACCACTTTGACGGATAAATTTACCTTCTACTCTGGTAACGGGTTTGCGAATAGTTTCGCGGTAAGCCACTTGTGGCGCACCGACGTGGGATTTGGAGTTGTTCCAAGACCCCCGTACTGGTGAACCCGCTCTAGACTTGCCAAAAATGTTTGGCATTCACTTATTCTTGTCCGGTCTACTTTGTTTTGGTTTTGGTGCTTTCCACCTCACCGGGCTTTTTGGGCCTGGAATGTGGGTTTCTGATGCTTACGGGTTAACAGGTCATATTGAACCAGTTGCCCCAGAATGGGGACCCGGCGGCTTCAACCCATTTAACCCTGGTGGTGTCGTAGCTCACCATATTGCTGCTGGTATTGTAGGTGTTATCGCTGGTTTGTTCCACTTGACAGTCAGACCTCCTGAAAGGCTATACAAAGCCCTGCGGATGGGTAATATCGAGACTGTCCTTTCCAGCAGTATCGCCGCTGTATTCTTTGCTGCATTTGTAGTTGCTGGCACCATGTGGTACGGTAATGCGACCACTCCAATCGAGTTATTTGGTCCTACCCGCTATCAGTGGGATCAAGGTTACTTCAGGCAAGAGATCGAGCGTCGCGTGCAATCAAACCTTGCTCAAGGTGCTGCTCTCTCTGAAGCTTGGTCACAAATTCCCGAAAAGTTAGCTTTTTACGATTATGTCGGTAATAGCCCTGCAAAAGGCGGTCTATTCCGTACAGGTCCAATGAACAAAGGTGACGGTATTGCTCAGTCTTGGCA
>NZ_BAAFZH010000005.1:0-6900 GCF_054684315.1 Scytonema sp. NUACC21
GTCCATGTTATGTTTGGTAAGGCATCTTTCACACCAGAAGATTTACTGGTAAACTGGAAGGCGTTGCAAGAAACAATCGATCGCAACCGCCCCTCAGGAGCCAAAGGTCGTTACTGGCGAACAATATACGTGTCTGCCACAATGGGTCCATCCATTAGAGTTGATGTCAATTCCTTACGGGATTTAAAATTGACTGAAGCTGCATAAAAAGTCATTTGTCAAGAGTCATTCGTCGTTAGTAAAAGACAAAGGACTTTTGACAAAGGACAAAACACAAAATTAAATAAGCAACAGCCGGAGACAGCAGGTGCCACAAGCTTAATATCCTGCCGAGGTTACGCCCCAATTGCTAAAAGTATCACCCGATAATGGTGTGTACAGTGGCATTATGGATGACAAAGTAAAGACGCGTTATTTAAAGCGTCTCTACTGGTAAACCCCGGCTGCGAGAGCTGGGGTTTATTGTTTTTGGAGTTAGTAATTATGAGTGAGTGGTAAGTAGGAAAACAAGCCACTACCAACCACTAACCACTAACTACTAACAAATTCAAGGAGGTGAAACAAGATGCCAAGAACGATAGAAGATAAACATGCCATAGTTGCTGACCTCAAAGAAACTTTGAGTCAGTCCCAACTAGCACTGGTCATTGACTACCAAGGGCTAACGGTTGCGGTGACGTATCTGCTTATATCCCCACCAACGAAATTTCCATCACTGACGGTCAGATATTCCTGTCTTCCGACCTCTTCAACGCTGGTATCCGTCCAGCAATCAACCCCGGTATTTCCGTATCGCGGGTAGGTTCTGCGGCTCAAACCAAGGCAATGAAAAAAGTCGCTGGTAAGTTGAAGCTGGAGTTGGCTCAGTTTGACGAATTGCAAGCTTTCTCACAATTCGCTTCAGACTTGGATAAAGCAACTCAAGACCAGCTGGCACGCGGTCAGCGCCTGCGGGAACTCTTGAAACAGCCACAAAATGCACCTCTAGCGGTATACGAGCAAGTTGCTATTCTGTACGCTGGTATTAATGGTTACTTGGATGATGTTCCTGTGAATAAAATCACAGCTTTCACCACGGGTCTGCGCGAATACCTGAAGACCAGCAAGCCTCAGTACACAGATACTGTGAAATCCAAGAAAGTTCTTGGGGATGATGAGGAAAAAACCCTGAAGGAAGCAATTACCGAATTCAAGAAGACCTTCTTAGCAACAGCGTAATTTAGTCATTTGTCATTTGTCCTTGGTCATTTGTTAAGAAATCCAAGGACAAAGGATAAAAGACAAAGAACAAAAATAAAACTATGGCAAATCTCAAAGCAATACGCGATCGCATTCAGTCGGTCAAGTTAATTAACAGTTCATCCATTCCTGTTTCTTCGGTCAAGACACCGTAAACAACGCCCTGATTTAAATCAGTTGCTCGCAGTCCCCAAATCCGGCAAGCAAAGTGAATGTTGTGGCTATCATGAACTTTGCTCAAATGATACATTGAACCGGGTTGTTTGGGATAGGGCAGCGTATCCTTACGCCCGTTGTGCTCAATAGTAATATATCCTTCTTCGATATCAATGTTGGGTGTTCCATATTCACCCATTGTTCCTAACTTTACTAAGTGACAGTCAGGAAAGTCTTCCCGCATAGCGTATAACAAGTTTAGGGTCCCAACTACATTATTTACTTGGGTGAAAACTGCGTGTTCGCGGTCAATCATCGAAAAGGGTGCAGACCGTTGTTCCCCAAAATGCACAATGCTTTCTGGCTGAAATTGATGCAGGGCTTTACTCAAAAACTCATAGTTCGTGATATCGCCAATGAACAGGTCGATAGATTTACCTGTTAAATCTTGCCAGCGCTGAATGCGTTGTTGAATTGGTGAGACCGGAGTCAGAGTTTGCACTCCTAACTCTAGATCCCAATGCCGTCGCACTAAACTGTCTAGGATACCAACTTCATAACCTTGATTTGAAAGGTAAAGTGCGGTTGCCCAACCGCAATATCCATCGCCACCAATAACCAGGACTTTCGGTCCCGGTCGTGGCGGTACCTGTCAGGTATCTGGTTGGGACCACGTGTTCCTCGGATTGTTCTGGATGTACAACACTATCTCTATTGCTATTTTCCACTTCAGCTGGAAGATGCAGTCGGATGTCTGGGGAACCGTAGACTCAGATGGTGTTGTGAATCACCTAACTGGCGGTAACTTCGCTCAAAGCGCTATTACCATCAATGGCTGGTTGCGTGACTTCCTGTGGGCACAAGCTGTTCAGGTGATTAACTCCTACGGCAGTGCGCTCTCAGCTTACGGTCTCCTGTTCTTAGGCGCTCACTTTGTTTGGGCATTCAGTTTAATGTTCTTGTTCAGCGGTCGCGGCTACTGGCAAGAGTTGATTGAGTCAATCGTTTGGGCTCATAATAAACTGAAGGTAGCTCCATCCATTCAGCCCCGTGCTCTCAGCATCATCCAAGGTCGGGCTGTTGGTGTAGCACACTACCTCTTAGGAGGAATTGCCACAACCTGGGCGTTCTTCCACGCAAGAATCATTTCACTAGGCTAGTATTTCAGCGGTCAGCGGTCAGCTATTGGCGATTGGCTCTCGTCTGATAACTAATAGCTGGGCTGCTGGCATCTGAAGGCTAAAGGTCAGAGGATTTATCAAACCCATGGCAACAAAATTTCCAAAATTTAGCCAGGACCTCGCGCAAGACCGGATTGATCTATGTAATCCGCAATGGAGGTTCGGATCATCAAATTGCCCCCTCCAAACGCGTTAATATTCACACCAAAAAAGGAATTGTTAAAGGCGTTTTTGGTTGGCCTGCCATTCACACTCGAAATCGTGGGAAAGAAGAGTCGGCTTCATTGCACAACATTTTCATTGACGTAGGTTGTGCCACCAAAGAAGAAGTAGAAAATTTGGGCATCCATGTAGGCTGTGTCATCACCTACCCTGATGAATTTATGGTTTTAAATGGCGATAAGTTTGTATGCCGCGCCTTAGATAATCGGATGGGTGGTTTTATGATAGCTGAAGTGGCGCGATTGCTAAAAGAAAATAAGAAAAAACTACCTTTCGGTCTTTACATTGTGAATTCGGTACAGGAGGAAATCGGTTTGCGAGGCGCCGAGATGATTACCCAAACGTTAAAACCCAATGTAGCTATTGTAACTGATGTTTGCCATGACACCTCTACGCCAATGATTGAGAAGAAAATTGAAGGGGATTTACAAATTGGCAAAGGACCTGTAATAGCTTACGCACCAGCTGTTCAAAATAAGTTAAGAGATTTGATTACCGATACGGCTACTACGTGTAAGATTCCTTTCCAACGTCACGCCACTTCACGAGTAACTGGGACCGACACCGATGCTTTTGCCTACAGTAATGGAGGTTTATCCGATGAAGTATACGAATACATCACTTTTGAACAGACGCATATTTCAGTCCATCACCGTCCCAAATTGTGGGAACGCAGCATTTCGATTTCCTCATTCGGGAAGTCGTTTCACATTACCGGTTGGAAAATCGGTTATGTCATAGCTCCGGAACATTTGATGCGGGAAATTAAAAAAGTACACCAGTTTTTGGTATTCAGTGTGAGCAGTATAGCCCAACATGCCTTAAATGAGTACATAGAGGTAGTCGACATAAAAGCTTTAGGCCAATTCTACCAACAAAAAAGAGATTTCTTCCAAAGCCTGATGAAAGATACCAAACTCAAACTCTTGCCCTGCGAAGGCACTTATTTTCAAGTGGCCTCTTATGCGGCAATTAGTGAGGAAAACGACATCGATTTCACGAAAAGATTGGTGACCGAGTTGGGCGTGGCTACTATACCGATTTCAATATTTTATGCCAATGGAGATGACCATCAATGCATTCGCTTCTGCTTTGCCAAAGATGAGCAAACTTTGACAAGAGCGGCCGAAAGACTTCGCCAATTATAATTAAAACAATATATTTACTCAAAATAAAAAAGATATGGATTTTTCAGCAAAAATGCTACGCGATAACGCCTTAGCAGACAAAGTAATCGTAGTAACCGGTGGCGGAAGCGGCTTGGGTAAAGCCATGACCCAATGTCGCGAAGATTTGATTCCGAATATGTTTACCGAAATCCTGAAAAACTTCCAGCAAAACTTCCCGGATGTGGATTTAAACAAACTGATTTACTACTTCGAAAGACACATCGAATTGGATGCCGACGAACACGGTCCGATGGCGATGCAAATGATTACAGAACTTTGTGGAGACAGCGCAACCAAATGGAATGAAGTGCTCGAAGTTTCCCAACAAGCTTTGGAAAAACGCCTTGGTTTATGGGATGCGATTGAAGAGATGGTTATTGAAAAAGCGAGTTGCGTTTAAAATCACTGCTAATGAAACAATGGTGTAGATGGTATTACCTAGGCTTATTGCTTATATTTGTTAGCTGTTCCTCTGAGAAAGAGGTGAACTCTCCGCCCGATACCCGTGTGCTCAAAATTCTGGCGTTGGGCGATAGTTACACCAAAGGCGAATCGGTTTGTAGTACCTGTAATTTCCCGACACAACTTCGCGACAGTATCAATGCCCGTCGCGGCAACGGACTTTCTGAGGTGCAAATCATTGCCCAAACAGGTTGGACCACTCCGCAACTCAAAAATGCTATCAATCAAACCAATCCGCCGAATACATTTGACTTGGTCACCCTTTTGATTGGGGTGAACAATCAATACCAAAACATGCCGTTTAGTTTTTATGAAAATGATTTCCCGGAACTGGTTCAAAAAGCCTTTTTTGGCAGGGCAAAGCACGGGCGAAAACCCCCCACCTCCCGCCAAATCGTCAGAACCTTGACAAATCAATACTTTCAGCGATTGAGGTATGAGTACGAGCCTGTTTGCCAAAGCCTGAAATGGACTTTTAAAACAGCCCCGCCAAAAATGGTGGTGGGAATGGCTCTACAGTTAGCTTCTGTTGCCTCCCCTTTCAAATTAATGAAACCCGTTCGCGGGATTGAAACCAACGAGAAGTCAAGGAATTCAATCAATCTCAGTTTCTTTCAAATTAATGAAACCCGTTGGCGGGATTGAAACTACCAGTAAACACTTTCAAATATAGGAGGGCGAACAGCCGTTCACCCCTACATTGTATTGGCATCACTGTATTGGGGACTTCCAGACAAAAATCTTCAACTTTCTCTTGTGGTGCGGGATTGACGATCGCCAATCACACAGGACGGGCGGGGACGACCGTACCTCAAGAAGAGGTTCAAGCAGCTGCCATCAGCTTTGGTTTTCTCATTTGTCTTAATCGGTGGGGACGCCCGTACCACAAGAAGGAGGTTCAAGGCATTGCGCCCTTACAACAACCTGTACCTCACTTAGTTACAATCTGCTGTATGTTCTTCAGATTTGTCAAATTGACAATAATTCTTTAAAACTGATGATAACAATTTAATATTCAAATGGAGCTAAGCGGATTCGAACCGCTGAGGATTAAGGGGGGTCAATCAACTTGTCATCATAGCTTGACTTCCCAATGACCAATGACAAATGACAAATAACAAATGACAACAAAAAAGAGGTCTTTCCGACCTCTATACAACTCCCTACGTATTTTGTTTGTTTATAGAAATTACTGCAAACCAGTGTTGAGACCTTGTTTGCCGGTAGCCAGTTCAACCTTAACGATCTTGCCACCCATTTTTTGTATTCTTTGTTGTTCGCGGAACCAGTTTTCGTAGGGAACCAGTTTGGTGAAGTAGGTGTTTTGTAGTTCGCGCTGAGTGCGAATCCGGGTTTGGCTAGGTACGCAAGCAGTAATTTTAAAAGTCCGTGACATCGTACTATATCTCCTGTAGTGAGCGTGAAAACTTTTTTATCTCAAAAATTGTGAGTGCAAATTCCTTTCTGATTACTCAAAGGCTGGAAATCAAGCGTCAATACTAGACCGCTAGCACTTAGCGCTTAGCACTACGAAAAGCCACAAACGTTCTAGCACTCACGATTAATTTCCAGACCTAAGATTGCCGCACCTAAATTCTTAAGCGCAAACTAGGCTCCTAGCTTAAACCGGAGCTGATGTAGTCGAAGTAAACGCCCATTTCCTTACCAGCATCTGCACCAACCAAGCTAGCAGTAACTTCCTTCATAGCTTGGATAGCTTGCACGGTAGCACCGATGGGTACACCCAAGGAGTTGTAGGGTTTTGAACTGTCCTACCAAAGACTCCCATTCCGAATCAGATAGCGTTGAAGCCGTTAAGGTTGCGTCTTTTCCGCGGCCATTTTCATAAGTCAACTCTTTATTTTCTAGCACAATCACTTTGTGTATGCCGCGACTGTGTGCCGTGTAGGTGAGTTTGGCCGAAGCTAAATCAGCATTGCTTTGGGAACAACCTTTTCCCATCAATAGGGTAAATAAAACGAGAACTAGTGCTTTCATAAACGAAACTTTTAAGATAACATCATCACGGCTTTGTGCAGTGCTTCTACAAAAGTATCAATTTCTTCTTTGGTATTGTAAAAAGCAAAACTAGCGCGAACCGTTCCGGGAATTCCGAAGAAATCCATGACGGGTTGAGCACAGTGGTGTCCCGTGCGCACTGCTATTCCTAACTTATCTACAATCGTGCCAATGTCGTAGGGGTGAATGGTTCCAATGTTAAAAGAGATAACGGAAGTCTTTTGGGCGGCAGTACCGTATATGCGCAACCCTTCTATTTGTAGCAACTTTTGGGTGGCGTACTCCAACAACTCGTGTTCATAGGCTGCGATAGCGTCAAAACCGATTTCGTTCAAATAATCAATCGCCGTTCCCAACACAATCCCGCCTGCAATATGGGGCGTACCGGCTTCAAATTTATGCGGTAAATCGGCATAGGTTGTTTTTTCAAAACTCACCGTGGCAATCATTTC
>NZ_BAAFZH010000006.1:0-7460 GCF_054684315.1 Scytonema sp. NUACC21
TCACAGCATCACATTTTACGGTGCTAGTCAAAAGCAGGAAAAGATTATTTGTAGATCTAATTGTAGTTTCTAAGGGGTTGTGGTCCCTGGCTGTTTAGACGATCGCGTTATTCTTTCATAGAACCAAAATATTTTTGGATACCTTTACGTTTAATTTTTTGTCCAGTAATTTTGACAGAAGTGTGGGCGATCGCTATTTTAGTCGGACTGGTATAAATCAAGCAAAATTTTTTGAGTCTTTTGTAGCACGGGATAAGTTTATTACGTTCATATATCAATAGGAAACTACAATGAAGAAATTACTTGCAGGTATCGCAGCATTAGGTATATGGATTACTTCTTCAGGTATTGCCAATGCACAGCCAATTGTCACATCAATGGTTTTGGAGGGTAGTGCTAGTAACGTGATAAATAAGGGTAGCAATATCTCTGATACTTCTTTATCTTATAGCTTCAAGAATAAGCAATTAATAGCTCAGTCTGTTGCACGTTTAAACTTCAGTTGGCGTGTCGCCCCATTAGAACTTGCTGCGGTAGCAATAAATTTCATTTTGACAGCCAAGACACCTGATGTTGTTGGATTTGGGCTACTTCTAGCTTCAGGGCATGATGTTTATGTTGCGAAAGTTACGCTACATAACACTGGGAACGTTCCTTTAAGAGTCTATCCTCAAAATATCAAAGTCTATTATCGCAACCAATCGACCAATGTGATACCCGGGTAGAATATGGGTTTCGGCAGTGTAAACAGGAACTAGGCTGGACAGATTACCGTTTTACTAATTTCCAACATATTGAGAGGTGGTGGGAGATTATTTTTTGTGTCTACACGATAATTGTAGAAACGAGAGAAGCTTTTTGTCGTGTATTTGTATTTTTTGTAATACAGTTTTGGTAATCTTCTAGCGGGAAGGGAGTAACAGATGGACGCTGTATTGCTCGATTACATAAGCGCGGACAACGACTCCACCTTCACGGCTTGAAATTTCCTGTCTCTGTATCCTGGTACTACTTCAAACGTCATGATGGCAAGTATCAAAAGCGATTTGTCATCTCTACTAAAGCTCTCAAAGCCAGTACCATTTCTTGGTGAGCCAGCGCGTTGCGGGGGTTCCCCCCGTTGTAGCGACTGGCGAACCCGAAGGGTGGGGTAAACGTCGATGGCAGATCGAGGGGTGGTTTAAAACTGCAAAACACCGTTTCGGGTTGCATCGTTTTGGGCAAGGGACTCTTTTGGGCGTATATCGTTGGTTGGTATTGTCCCTGATTTCTTATGTTTTAGCCCCGAAGGGCTTACTTATCCACGGCGAGCGCTTCAAATGTGCCTGATTGGGGACAAGCCGCCGACATTGCATTCCAAACTCTATTTCCACATCTGCTTGTGTTGCTTCTTTTACATAATATTGAGCACCTAAAAGAACTACTACTTAGTCAAGGAATAGAAGCGGCTACAAATTGATGGAGAAAGCATCAATGTTCGTATTCCGCCCGGTGTGAAACCGGGAAGCCGCATTCGGGTAAAAGGCAAAGGACAGATAAGTCCTTTTAACCAGCAACGCAGCGATCTTTATCTGTCGATTGAATTATTGCCTCATCCTTTCTTCAAATTTGAGGGCGACAATCTTGCCTGTGAAGTACCTGTCAGCCCAGAAGAAGCAGTGCTTGGCGCACAAATAGATGTTCCTACGCCCGATAGCAAAGTAACAATGACGATTCCAGCCGGTGTGGATTCCGGCCAACCACTCCGGCTACGTGGCAAGGGCTGGCGCGATCCAAAAGGTAATCGTACCGCTTTGATCGTGCGGTTAAAAATTGTGACCCCCAAAGATTTGTGTCCTAAGGAAAGAGAGTGCTATGAAAAATTGCGGCAGGTTAGTAGTTTTAATTCCCGTCAGGGCTTAACGGAGGTGCGGTTATGAGTTCTAACCTGAGTTTGTCTTGCGTGGTGTGGACAGAAACAGGCGATCGCCTCTATAGTTTCGAGCAAGCCGCCTACTTCACCCAAACCTCGGTTTTATTGCTAGAACGATTTGCCCGCCTGGGATTAATTGAACCTGTAGGAATCATGCTGCGCCGACAGGATATATTTCGCGTTGTGCAGATTCAAAGGTTGCACCGCGATCTGAACTTGAATTGGGTTGGAGCAGCAATGGTGCTAGATATGGTAACTGGGACGCCTCTTTGTTTCCGCGATCTCCTGCAAATTGATTTTGAAGAATATCAAATTCACTGGCAGAAATTTTGGCATTTGGATTCGAATCAATGGAGATACCTTTCTCTTTAAGGAAGTCCACAGCACGGTCCAGAGAAATATTTAATTCCCGTAAAACTTTGTTAATTCGTATATTTCTTTCGTCAGACATATAGTGTAATTAAGTTCTGTATTCTTTTGTAAATGTAGGTATTATTTAGTCTTCAAACTCCTCTTTTAGAATACGCATCACTTCAAGGATGGTTTCTTCTTCTAAATCGGTTCTTCGGGCTAAATCGGCTACATCTTGTTTGAGGATGCTTTTGGCCGTATCCAATCCGATTTTGGCAAACTCATCGATGATCCATCCATCGATTTCATCTGAGAATTCGGTCAATTCAACATCATCATCTTCGGTTGCGCTTCCTTCGCGAATAACATCCAATTCAAAGCCTGTCAACAAACTAGCCAATTTAATATTCTGTCCTCCACGACCAATCGCTTTGGAAACTTCTTCTAATTTTAAGAAAACTTCTGCCGACTTACGGGCTTCGTCCAACTTGATAGAAGAAACTTTAGCTGGGCTCAATGCTCTTGAAATCAACAAAGAAGGGTTGGTTGTAAAGTTAATTACGTCAATATTTTCGTTGCCTAACTCCCGAACAATGCCGTGGATACGAGATCCTTTCATTCCGACACATGCTCCTACTGGTGGACTTTGCCAATATTGTTAAGAGTAGCTGCAAGACCAGGGTAATTTTCTGCAGTACGCCAGAGTGGGAGTGCTTGGTTGTAGTATTTGAGTGCTTGCTGCTTTTCACCCAAAGCGTTGTAAACCGCACCAATATTGTTTAAGGAGCGAGCTTCCTCAATCACGTTTCCTACAGTATGCCAGAGTGAGCGAGCTTCTTGAAATTTTGCGATCGCCTTTTGCAGTGATTCTACTGTTCTTTCTTTGTATAGCTGCATACCCTCTGCCAAGGTTTCTTCGGCAGCAAAACGATTAATGTCTTGCTCCGTTGCTGTTCGCATCTCTTTTATCTGTACTTGATAATACCCAGTAACAGCTTCATCTAATGGACGCACTTCTAACAGGTGATTTCCTGAAAGGTCAACTATCAGTTTTATTGAAGTTTTTTGTTTGCTGGCTACATCATCTTGTACTATCATCTGACCATCAGGAGCAAACAACACGACAACTACATTTATGTCTCGCGGAGCAACTAGTACCTCCAAATACCAATCAGAAATCAGGTTTAATTCATAGCGGTGGGTTTCATAACCTGCAAGTTCTCGTTCAATAAGTTGTCCTGGCTCCAGTCGTTGCATATCCTGCTCTCCAAACTATTTCATTTTTCGAGCATCAGCAGCAAGTAGACGCACTGGTTCAGCAATGTCAGGATGAGGGCGTTCTAAAATGGCAACGATCGGTTCTTGAATATCTGGTGCAATTGGCAGCAGAAGACGATGAAAAAGCTGATAGTACCTTTGAATCAGCCAAGGTATTGGTAGAAGCGATTCGCAATCAACTATTACCCAGACAGATTATCACCCGTAAATCCATAGAGAATGCCATATCTGTCATTATGGCAGTGGGTGGTTCTACAAATGCCGTGTTGCACTTTCTGGCGATCGCTCGTGCGGTTGGTGTAGAACTGAATCTAGATGACTTTGAAACTATCCGCAGTCGCGTACCCGTTTTGTGTGATTTAAAACCAAGCGGTAGATATATTGCTACAGACTTGCACAAAGTAGGCGGTATACCCCAAGTCATGAAGATGTTACTCGTGCATGGTTTACTCCACGGTGACTGTATCACCATCACGGGCAAAACCATCGCCGAAATTTTAGCAGATGTCCCCAATGAACCACCCAGCAATCAAGATGTCATTCGTCCTTGGAATAACCCGATGTATCCCCAAGGTCACTTAGCCATCCTGAAAGGAAATCTGGCTACAGAGGGAGCAGTAGCAAAAATTACCGGAGTAAAAAATCCCCGCATTACTGGTCCTGCACGGGTGTTTGACTCGGAGGAAGAATGCTTGGATGCTATCCTTGCAGGTAAAATAAAAGCTGGTGATGTCATTGTCGTCCGCTACGAAGGACCTATTGGCGGTCCTGGGATGCGGGAAATGCTAGCACCTACCTCAGCAATTATTGGTGCGGGTTTGGGTGATGCAGTCGGGTTGATTACTGACTATTGGTGCGGTCAACCGCTAACTGAACTTGAACCCCAAATTCGTGCCTATTACCAACAGTTGTGCGACCTCAATCAATTCACGGCAGCAAACTGTGTTTTGGCTTACTGGCAAGCTGCGCTTATTCTGCTGGGTCAGTCAGAGGAAGAAATTCCTTTACGCCAAGATTCTTATGAAGAAAAAGTCCTGGCTGAGGCAAAAGTCGATTTTTATCGACTATGCTACTTTTACCTGTATCGATTCACATTGAATTACTGGCTAGAAGACTTTGCCAAAGCAGAACACGATGCCGTTCAAACCCGACAGTATTTGGCCGGGGGTATGGGAAATATCGTTGAACCGCTCTTATATTTCTATGATTCTCTGACCGTGCTTGCCACTCTTGGTAAATCGATGACGGAGTCGGAGTCACGATGGCAGCGATTGCAAGAAAATCAAGAAAAGTTAAAAGAATGGGCGCATTATGCTCCCATGAATTACTTGCACAAGTATCATTTAGTTGAAGCCCAAAAGCATCAACTCCTCAATCGCAAAACAGAAGCTCTAGAATTTTATGACCTGGCGATCGCGGGTGCTAAAGCCAATGGTTACCCTCAGGAAGAAGCCCTTGCTAATGAACTAGCGGCAAAATTCTACCAGGATTGGAACAAAGAGCGGATCGCACGAGCTTACATGATTGAAGCCTACTATGGCTATGCTCGCTGGGGGGCGAAAGCCAAACTCGCCGTCTTGGAAACTCGCTATCCTCAACTGGAGGGCATGGGGCGTTCTGCTTATATTTGTCCTCACCAGAGTTGTCTTGTAGCAGCTCGGAAAAAAAATAGACTGGGGCGTGCGCTACAGGCAACAGTGCCAGAAACACTGTATAAAACATTGTGGCAGCGTCTATCTGAAAGCAAAAACCTAAATGAAACCTAAAAGTTGCAGGTGGCATAATTAAGCGTAAATGCGTCAAGAGCAAGAGTAGTGACAAAAGACGAGGGATAAGGTACTATTACCCATTCCAAGTTATCAAGTGCTCAATTGCTGACTAAAAAATATAATTGGCTATTTTTGCCAACCCAGTTAAAACTATGTTGTAGCGGTAATTTCAGAGAAAAAGTGCTGGCAGCCGAACAATTTGTGCTATCAACACACCCTCTACAATCGCTCATGTAGTGCCAAAATAGAAAAAGGGTGTCGTTAGCATTGCTCTTCATTATTGAAAGGGGCGAAGCAGCACTCCCAAAAAGTTTTACTCGATCGTGTCGTGGAAGACTCAGAAACAGCAAACAAACACATAAAAGAATGGCAACCTGGTAGCGCCCAAGCGCGATTTGGCGTCAACCATCTTCTAGGGTGGGGATGCCAGCATTAACCCGAAACATCTCTCTTTCCTGATTGGAGGCACCGGCAAAAATAGCAACGGCAACCTAAACACAGTAATCCAAGGATGGAGATGTCACATACCAGGCAGCCATCCGCTAAAACTGTAACTTAAAGGGGAAGAGTGGATGAACAACGGCAAAGTAAGAATTAGATAGCTAATTCTTCTGCCTGAACTCCTTCTAAACCCCGTGCCTGCAAGACTTGGGTGATGTAGCGTTTGACTGAACCCCAATTTGCTTCTAACTCAAGCAGCGCATCCAATTCTGCACCCCATAATTTGGGACGAATTTGTTTTGGTGCGTGTCCCAGTTCTAGGTCAAAACTGTCTGCTAGGGAGTGAGCGGGATCTGTACTCAAAACTAATGTGCGATAACCCAGTTCTGCACAACGGAGTCCCGTGGCGGCGGCTACTGAGGTTTTTCCCACGCCACCTTTGCCTGTCATCAAAATTACGCGCATTGATAGTTTTGTCCTAGCTGAGAAGTGTTTACACTTATTTACATTATCGTTTGTCTTTTGTCCTTTGTCCTTTGTCCTTTGTCCTTTATCATTTGTCCTTTGTTTTGACCAATGACTAATGACCCGTAGAAAAATGCTGTTTCAGCACATCTAGACGGGAACAGTTCCAGTAATCAATGTGGGACACAATTAAACCTTGAGAGTTGAGGCGCAACTCACTCCAACCAGAAATAGCAATGCGCGGTTTCCAGGGAAGGGGTGTGTTCCAGCTCAGCGTCCACTCAGTTTTGATGGTGTCTTCCACAGGGTAAATATCGTGCAAGTCCATTTTTATGTTTAAAAACCAAGTTTCCATGAACTGAATCATTTGCTTGTACCGCTCAATACCATGAAATTTGTTAAGTGGATCTTGAAAATAAACGTCTTGAGCGTAAATATTGTATGTTTGATTAACTGTCCGCGATATCACTACATTGCTGCGCGATCCAGAAGGGCTGCGCCATACAGTTGATTTGTTCGCACAAAAAGTAAAAGAAGCCAACCTCCTGGCAGACTACGTGGTGGGAATAGAGTCACGGGGCTTCATTATTGGCTCACCGCTTGCTTACAAATTAGGAGCGGGTTTTGTTCCCGTTCGCAAATCTGGTAAGTTGCCAGCAAAAGTGTACTCTATTGAGTATGCACTAGAGTATGGCACGGATTGTTTGGAAATCCACCAAGATGCTTTGCACTCAGGTTGCCGAGTTCTTGTTGTGGATGATTTAATAGCCACAGGTGGAACTGCGTGTGCCACAGCAAAACTCGTACAGCAAATTGGCTGCGAACTTGTAGGATATGGGTTTATCATCGAGCTACGGGATTTGCAAGGGCGGAAAAATCTGCCTGATGCACCAATTATTACTCTCGTAGAATATTAGTCATTAGTTATTAGTCCTTTGTCACAAGTCATTGGCTAAGGACTAATGACACTGGACAAAGGACACTGGACAAATGACTACCACTCGAATTTCCTTGGATGCTAGTCGCGATCGCCTTAAAAGGTTGGTTACGAATGACACATTTCTTTATATTACGAAGCGATTATTGCAGGCGCTGTTAACTTTGTTTTTGGCCTCGGCATTGTCGTTTTTCATTATACAACTAGCACCGGGTGATTACGTAGACACGCTAAAGCAAAACCCGAAAATTTCCCCAGAACGAATTGAGGAACTCAGGCGACAATTCGGTCTAGATAAGTCTTGGCC
>NZ_BAAFZH010000007.1:0-8300 GCF_054684315.1 Scytonema sp. NUACC21
TCTGAACTATTAACACCGTTACTTGTATAAGATTTAGCTAACTCGTCTCTAACTCTTCTAATACATTTACTATCTGCAGCACAAAGATAGCCAGATCGCAATGCCTGATTTATTCCAACGACATGGTGGGCAAAATGCTTGTCTTGGTCTTGCACATCCGGTAAGCGGTCTGCCTGCTGCTGATTAGTAATGATTGCTCCAGAAGGTACGTATTTCCCCGGAGGAATTTCTACATCTTGGATCAAAGCATGCATCATCACAATGCAACCAGATCCTACCCTAGCGTTAAAGACTGTAGAGCGAAAGCCAATAAAGCAATTGTCTCCTACATAGGCAGGTCCGTGAATGAGAGCCATATGGGTAATGGACGCATTGCTACCAATCCATACAGAGTACTCATTCTGGTCATCGCCAATGACCCGACCTTGCTCAAGTCCATGAATAACTACCCCATCCTGCAGATTCGTATTATCACCTATGTGAAATGGTGTCCCTTCATCTGCCCTGACTGAAGTACTTGGTGCAATAATCACATTTGCACCTACATACACATCTCCAATAATGTTGGAAAAAGGGTGTACAAACGCGCTTTCATGGATTGTTGGCTCTGCTAAACTTTTTGACCACGGGGTTGGGGGTGCCGCCGTGCTGCCCACTGCCATCGCTAGATTCCTCCTCTACTTTGCTTCCAGTCATTTGTCATTTGTCCAGTGTCATTTGTCCAGTGTCCTTTGTTCTTTACAAATAACTAATGACCAATGACCAATGACCAATGACCAATGACCAATGACCAATGTCGCTCACAGCGTTCACTTTGAAAGTAACTTTTGATTTCAATTCACCGTTTCCGAGGATCTTCACCAATGATGTTCTGCTTACCAAACCATTCATGAACAAAGTATCCAAAGAAAACTCCTGTAATCCGTATTTCTCTACCAATAATTCTACTTGACCAATATTGAACACTTTGTATTCAACACGGTTGTTATTTGTGAAACCGCGCTTAGGAACACGACGTTGAATTGGCATCTGACCACCTTCGTGTGCTCTTCTATTTTTGAAACCGCTACGGCTCTGATGACCTTTGTTACCTTTAGTTGATGTACCACCGTGACCCGATGCTTCACCACGACCTAATCTCTTTTCTCTTTTCGTTGCGCCTTTCGCAGGCTTCAATTCATGTAATTTCATACTGTTGATTTTTACTTACGGGGAATCGCCCCTCGCTTGTTATTAATAAAAGTGTAAATATGCAAATGTGAAAATGCCGTAAGCTAGTTACTCATTTTCACACTGCCAAATTAATTCAATTTATTAAGCTTCTTCCACTTTCAGAAGGTGGTTCACCTTACGAACCATTCCGAGAATTTGAGGAGTAGCTTCTACTTCTCTGCTGGCGTTGGTCTTGTTCAAACCTAAAGCAACCAATGTTTGTTTTTGGCGCTCCGGACGATCAATTGGACTTTTAACCAGGGTGATTTTAATCTTTTTCATAACAAATGTTATAATGAGTTTGAAACCTAGAGTTCAAACAGGGTGATAATTATCCGTTGAATACTTTCTTAAGATTTAAGCGACGCTCTTTAGCAACTGTGATAGGCCAATGTTTTCAATCCTTTCTCGCATAGTTCTTTTGCGGCCCAGCCACCACTGATGCCACTGCCGATAACAATTGCATCGAATGTGTTTTGAGCAACGCCTCCGGAATTAATATTTACACTGGTTGAATCGTTTGGCATGTTACTATTATATAGTTCCTTTTTTCAATTCTTTTACAGCAAAATCAGCGGCTCTTGCTGTAAGAGCCATGTATGTAAGGGATGGATTTACGCAAGCTGCACTTACCATGCAAGAACCATCTGTTACAAATACATTTTTAGCGTCCCAAACCTGGTTGTTTCCGTTGAGTACTGAAGTCTTTGGATCTTTACCCATACGAGCAGTTCCCATTTCATGAATTCCCATACCCAACGCATAATCGCGATCGTATCCTTTGATATTTTTCAAGCCGGCAGCTTCAAGCATTGCTTTTGCTTGATTCTGCATGTCTACGCGCATCTTCTTTTCGTTCTCTTTAATCTCAGCATCAATAGCAAGTACAGGCAATCCCCATTTATCTTTCTTATTGGGATCCAGTGTCACTTTATTTTCATGATAAGGAAGCGTTTCACCAAATGCGGTCATACCAATAGTCCATGGACCCGGTTCAGATAATGCTTCTTTCAATTCTGTACCGATATTCAATTCAGCAATTTCTCTGCCCCATCCTTGTCTGCTAGCACTTCCTTGATATCCGTATCCTCTTATATAGTCTTGTTTGTCGCCAAACAAATTTTGCCAGCGAGGAATATAGAAACCGTTGGGTCTTCTTCCGTAGTAGTACTTATCTTCAAATCCTTCAACTGTTGCATGTGGGATGGGCATCTTGCCCGTCTTCAATTTGAAATGGTGGGCAATGCCCACCCTACTGGTGAGATTAGTCCTTCTTCATCCAGCTAAACATGGCACGTAAATCTTTGCCAACTTCCTCAATGGGGTGTTCGGCTTCTTGACGGCGCATGGAGGTAAATCCGGGTTTTCCAGATTGGTTTTCCAGAACGAATTCCCGTGCAAATTGCCCGGATTGAATTTCTTTGAGAATTTGACGCATTTCTGCTTTAGTTTGTTCGTTAACAATGCGGGGTCCACGGGTGTAATCGCCGTATTCAGCAGTGTTGGAAATGCTGTCGCGCATTTTGGCTAAGCCACCTTCTACAATCAAGTCAACAATCAGTTTGACTTCGTGGAGACATTCAAAATAAGCCAACTCGGGCTGATATCCTGCTTCCACCAAGGTTTCAAAACCAGCTTTGATTAGGGCACTCAAACCACCGCACAGGACTGATTGTTCGCCAAACAAATCGGTTTCGGTTTCTTCTCGGAAAGTTGTTTCGAGAATTCCGGCACGGGTTCCGCCAATACCTTTAGCATAAGCCATTGCGCGATCGCGTGCCTGACCGGAAGCATCTTGATATACGGCAAACAAACAAGGTACCCCCTGTCCCTGTTCGTAGGTTCGCCGTACCAAATGTCCGGGTCCTTTGGGTGCGACCATGACCACGTCCACAAAAGAAGGTGGTACAACTTGACCAAAGTGAATATTGAACCCGTGAGCAAACAATAAAACGTTTCCTTCTTCCAAATGAGGTTCAATTTCGTTTTTGTAAATCGTTTTTTGCACCTCATCTGGCACCTCAAGACCAGCCTCACGAAAAATTTGTATTCCCAGAAGAGGTACTACCACGTGGTAACGCTCTCTAATAGACCCGCTGTAATGGGCGCAGGACGCGACCAAGACTCCACCGGTTTTGCCTGGTGGGCTGGTAACGCCCGTCTCATCAACCTTTCCGGCAAACTCCTGGGCGCTCACGTTGCCCACTCTGGTTTGATTGTTTTCTGGGCTGGAGCAATGACCTTGTTTGAGGTTGCTCACTTCATTCCTGAGAAGCCCATGTACGAGCAAGGTTTAATTCTTCTGCCTCACTTGGCAACCCTCGGTTGGGGTGTTGGTCCTGGTGGCGAAGTTATTGATACCTTCCCCTACTTTGTTGTAGGTGTACTGCACCTAATCTCTTCAGCCGTACTCGGTTTTGGCGGTATATATCATGCCGTTCGCGGTCCAGAAACCTTGGAAGAGTACTCCTCTTTCTTCGGTTATGACTGGAAAGACAAGAACAAGATGACCAACATCATCGGGTTCCACCTCATTATCTTGGGATGTGGTGCTCTGTTGTTGGTACTCAAAGCAATGTTCTTTGGCGGGCTGTATGACACTTGGGCACCTGGTGGTGGTGATGTTCGCGTCATTACCAACCCAACTTTGAACCCTGCTGTCATTTTCGGTTACCTGCTGAAGTCCCCCTTCGGTGGTGAGGGCTGGATCGTTAGCGTTGACAACTTAGAAGACGTTGTTGGCGGTCACATTTGGGTTGCTTTCATCTGTATTGCAGGTGGTATTTTCCACATCCTTACCAAACCATTTGGTTGGGCACGTCGCGCCTTCATTTGGTCTGGTGAAGCTTACAGACCTGACCTAGATAGCATTTATATGCAAGCTTTGCAAATGATGAGCGGTCAAGGGGGCTGGCCTTTGAACGTTTTCATCTCACCAGACGATCTAGTACCTTTCTATGCAGGTACCTACTTCCCTGTAGAACCTCGCTATGGTCGTCCGGGTTTTTTACAAGTTCTGCAAGCATTGCGCCACTACTATAATACGGAAAAAGAAGATTTGCGCGATCGCAAAGCCACCATTCTTGAATCGCTCCTCACCTCTTCGGTTCTGGACTTAGGAGGCACAACGGAATCTCAAGATATTGAATTATTGCGAAAAGGTTGGGAAACTTGTACGGGTATTATTACTCCCAATCAGTACGGCAATAGTTTTCCGATGATTCCCTATGCAGAACTTGCCCTGAGAGGAATTAGATTTGATTATCCAGACTCTCGTTATGATGGCAAGCAAGTTTGTACCCAAAGGGGATTAGATCTGGCACTGGGCGGAATTTATGACCATGTAGGTGGTGGTTTCCATCGCTACACCGTCGATCCAACATGGACAGTACCGCATTTTGAAAAAATGCTTTACGATAACGGTCAGATTGTGGAGTATCTGGCTAATTTATGGAGTGCAGGAGTACAGGAACCAGCTTTTGAACAAGCGATCGCGGGTACTGCCCAATGGTTAAAGCGGGAAATGACCTCACCTGAAGGGTTTTTTTATGCGGCTCAAGATGCTGATAGCTTTACAACCCCAGCAGAAGCAGAACCAGAAGAAGGGGCGTTTTATGTTTGGAGTTACAGCGAGTTGCAGAAATTGCTCGCTCCAAATGAACTAACAGAATTACAACAACAGTTTACAGTGTCCGGAACACGGGGCGGTGATGGAAGAATTATCACCGCGCTTGTTCTCATTTAATTCTCCTTACGGTGCGTGTCCCCACTGTCATGGCATTGGGAGTTTAAAAAGATTTTCCCCAGAATTGGTTGTCCCTGACCCAGCAGCACCAGTATATTCCGCTATTACTCCTTGGTCAGAAAAAGAAAATACTTATTATTTAGAATTATTGTATAAATTAGGACAAGAACATGGTTTTGAGTTGCAAACACCCTGGAACCAATTGACGGAAGAACAAAGGGAAATAATTTTAAACGGAGAGGAAACAACCACAGAAGGACAAAAGAAACAGAGGGAGGGATTTAAAGGAGTTCTGCCAATTTTACAGAGGCAATATGAGGGTGGTTCGGAGCTAATCAAGCAAAAATTAGAGCAGTATTTAATCGATCAACCATGTCCCGTGTGTGAGGGGAAGCGGCTAAAACCAGAGGCGTTAGCAGTGCGATTGGGACAGCATCGAATTGTAGATTTGACGGGAGTCTCAATTCGGGAGGCTCGTAACAACATCGATCGATTGCAATTGAGCCAACGTCAGTTGCAAATAGCCGATTTGGTACTGAGAGAAATCAAAGCAAGATTGCAATTTTTGTTGGATGTGGGGTTAGATTACCTAACACTGGATCGTCCTGCGATGACACTTTCAGGAGGAGAAGCACAGCGAATTCGTCTAGCCACTCAAATTGGTTCCGGGCTAACTGGGGTTTTATACGTTTTAGATGAACCAAGCATCGGTTTGCATCAACGAGATAATGGGCGTTTGTTGCGAACTTTAATTAGGTTAAGGGATTTGGGCAATACCTTAATTGTAAGTACGCTGTCCCCACTCAAAACAGCGTTCCCGAATCATTAACTTGCTGGTCATACATTCAATGTCAATTGGTCAGTAGGGTGGGCAATGCCCACCGATAGTTGAACGGGTTGGCATCACCCACCCCAGAAACATATAAAATAATCTACTGATAGTTTACAATTCGAGCAAAGCTTGCAGGTTCAAGACTTGCTCCGCCTACTAAAGCGCCATCAATTTCTGGTTGAGCCATGATTTCGTCTATAAGATTTGGCTTGACCGAACCACCATACTGAATTGGTACATTGGGGTTCTTTAACAGGCTGCGAATTAAGCCTATGACACGATTTGCTTCCCGAGATTCACAAGTATCGCCAGTACCGATCGCCCAAATTGGTTCATAGGCAATAACCAAATTTTCCTGGTTCACATCCACCAAATCTTTTTTTATTTGGCTGGTAATCAGTGATTCTGTTTCGCCCGCATCGCGTTGTTGTTTAGTTTCACCGACACAAAGAATTGGAGTCAGACCAAAACGTTGAGCTGCTTTGAGGCGCAGGTTCACAGTTTCGTCCGTTTCACCAAAGTATTGCCGCCGTTCGCTATGACCGACAATAACATAACGCACCCCAAGTTCTTTAAGCATTGGTCCGGAAATTTCACCCGTGTAGGCTCCCGATTCCTCCCAGTGAATATTTTGCGCCCCCAATTGCACGCGACTGCCATGCAAACTTTTGGACAAAACATTTAAATCCGTGAAGGGGACGCACAAGACAACTTCTCGCTCATCAGGGGTTTCGTCCAAGGTAGGCAGAAATCCTCTTAAAAAATCTTCGGATTCTGCCTGGGGTTTGTACATTTTCCAGGTCAGAGCATTGCAGTCGTGGCAAAGATTTCTAAGCAAAAATCGGCGCGAAAGTATAGAAACTTGGCGGCTAGTTCACCAGTCCTTTGCGAACTTCCTTGAAGAAAAAGTGGATTTAACCGCAACCCATCGGCGTGTAGTTGAATACTACCTGACACAAGGGGAACCTTGGAAAAAGCATGGTGGCTACGCTGACCGTCATCTCAGAACTCACCTAACCATAGCTAATCTATGGGATGAACTCGCCAATCTGATTGATTCACATCATTGGCTCAAACCAGATAGTCCAGAAGCTATTATCGATCGCATTGCGACAGGCATCTACACAGAAAATGATCTTGCAGCATTACCTCATGAACTAACTGTTAGTAGCAAGCAGCAAGTCATTCATTTAGGCAAGTATAACATCAATATAGGACAGGGGCAAGATATTCATATTGGCGATCGGGTTTACCAAGGAGTAAGTGCTGCCGCTATCCAAGAACTGTTTTGGGAGGCACTCAACTTAGTTGTGAGACCGATTCGCTTCATCTTATCAAAATTGTCAATTCCAGAACTGCTAGAATTATCACAAGGTGGAAGACCAGGTAATCGGCGGGGAGGGAGTAGCCGGGATTTTGGATTGGAAAAAGCACAAGACAAGTATCTCACGGCTTTGATGCCTGAAGTGAATTTGGGTACAGAAGAAACGCCATTTGTCATAGGGTTAACACTTAGTGAACGTCCCACATTCTGGTTTTATGTTCCCTATCCACCCATCCCACTACGTGATGTCAGGTTTGTGCTATTTGATGAAGACGAAGATGATGTTTACGAAGCAACTCTGCAATTTACTAATACACCAGGGATTGTGAGTTTAAATGTCCTCATTTTTTGCTTAGATTATCTCGCTACAATGCCCATGTTGATCTAGTAATTAGCTCATGCTACAAGAAGAACCCTGGGGAGTGAGATCATGACTAAACCGATTCAAATTCTGTTACAGACAACAATTCCCACCAATGAAGATGATTGGCATATTGGGCGATTCTCTTTGCTAAAGGACTATTTAGCTTCGTTAAAAAGTGACACTGGGGAACCGCTGTACCAGGTAACAGCAAGGGATCGAGAAAATACTGCTGAAAAAAACGATCCAGTTTTAAGTACGCTGGATAATTCAGATTTTGATGAACTGTGGCTGTTTGCTGTGGATTTAGGGGATGGCATAACTCCACAGGAGTGTCAGAGCATCAGTGCCTTCCGTCAGCGCGGTGGCGGTTTATTGGTCAGCCGTGACCATCAGGATGTAGGTTGTTCGGTTTGCAATCTTGGTGGTATCGGCGCAGCGCATTACTTTCACAGTAAGAATCCCGATCCCGATCCCTCGCACCACTACCCTGATGACATCTACACTAAATATATTTCCTGGCCCAACTTCCATTCTGGGTTAAATGGTGACTACGAAAAAATTACTCCCATAGAACCTATTCATGACTTACTCAAGAATCCTACATCACCTTCTGAGGAGATTGAATTCTTTCCGGCTCATCCCCATGAAGGAGCCGTAGGTGTGCCTGCAAACGAGAAGAATGGACGAGTCATTGCCTTAGGTACAAGCTCAGTCTCCGGTCAGGACTTTAACTTAGTAGTTGCTTTTGAAAGTACCCAGGATGAACAAGGAAATATTTTAGGACGTGCGATCGCTGAATCAAGCTTCCACCATTTCGCCGACT
>NZ_BAAFZH010000008.1:0-9069 GCF_054684315.1 Scytonema sp. NUACC21
CAACTATTTGACGAGATGTTCGATAGGTTTAACCTTTCGGCAAGGGTTGTGGCCAAGCAAGCTGGAGTTTCAGAAGTGCTAATCTCTAGATTTCGTAAGGGAAAGGCTGACTTGGGCACTGGAAAGTTTCTAGCTTTGCTAGGGGTTGTACCTATGGAAGCACGGGAGTGGTATTTGTCTCAGTTGCTTGGTGCAAAGCCAGGAGTGAGCCTGCGAATGCTTGTATCGTCCGCGTCTCCTGTAGAAAGAGTGGAAATCATTAATTTAATTGCCCATTCTCTCTTAGAAGACCGTAAAAATACCGGAGCAAGTGAATTGATGTCATCAATAATTACCGTTTGTGACAGTTAGGGTGCGGAATGGGGGATAGAAAGGTCGTTCTATGAAGCGGGTAAGGCGTTGAGGGAGTTGCGCGATTGCAGGCTCTACAGAAGCACGCACAAAACTTTCGAGGAGTTCCCTGTTAAGCGTTGCCTTCTTGTTAAACTGACACAATTAAGGTTGACTTTTAAGCCAATATATGGGTTCAAGCCCTTGATTGATTTTGCTCATCCATGAGCTTCTATCAAAAAAGCGCATGGCTTTCAATCATTATTTAAAACATTTAACTGAAAATTGTTATTATTCCAATAAAGTTTTGAGACATTTTTTTTAGCTTAAACCAAAATTCATTCCACGTCTGACACGAAGTGCCGCGTGGGATGAATTTTGGGGCAATGACGAATTGACCCCCGACCTATGTTTCCCGGTAACGCGGGAGTGGGGTCGATGAGGAATTGCCAATCTCCGGGGTTGGTAACGAGTCAATGAAGTCTTCCAGTATTTGAGTCATTGTCTTATCCTTCCAAGCTGAGTATAGCCGCAACTGGCTATAGGTGTAAAGGCAGTAATGTCATAGCCGAGTAGTACTAATAACCCGTAAGCTTATGTATCGATACCGTCCCGAGTAATCGGGACGGGTCAGCTTTGTTTACCTTATCTTATCGCAGTGTGTTAAGACATTAGTCTCGTTAGTTTCGAGACGGTTTTGCTTGTTGCAGTGTTGGTATGCCAACCACTGACAAGACTAACCAACCTCTTAAGGTGGTTATTGCGTCGGGGCTCACCTCTTCCCATTCCGAACAGAGAAGTTAAGCCCGACAGCGCAGATGGTACTGCATAACTGTGGGAGAGTATGTCGCCGCCTTGTTTTTTGAAAGACCTTTACAGTAATGTAAAGGTCTTTTTGTTTTTATGATAAATTGTGAATGATAGATTATAAATGATTGGTTGCCCATTGGCAAGTTTTTTTTTGGGGGGGAATGCGATAGGATTACTTGCCTGGTAAATTTTAACTAGGGTTGTAAAAGCGCAATCACCCGCGTGAGGGACAGCAGTGGAAAGCCCACAGCGAAGGGCAACGGAGCGAGGACTTGCAACGGATTGCCCGACCCGGAGGGGCACGCTCGAGGAATTATTTTGAATTATGAATTATGAATTATGAGTTATGAATTATGACTTGTGAAAAAGCTGAAAAGTACATTTACAATACTCTATTGTAGCAATTCTAAGACTCGTTCAAGAGCCATACCGCGGCTTCCTTTAATCAGTACTAAAGCAGGGGGATCCGTTTTGAATTGGGCTTTGAATGCGTCAAAATCAGGGTAAAAGTGAAGGTTATTTTGTGACGTTTTAACGCGATTAAACCAATTTCCGATAAAATGACAAACTAGATCCGAAGCTTCAGGAATTAGTTTTCAGGTAGTTTTTCTCTCAGGAAATTTCGGATCTGAGGTACTCGTTCACGTGCTAAATTTCCTTGCCAAGGAGTGTTAGCGTAATCGTGCCAAGAACGGGACGAAGGAGGTACAGCAGCAGGCAAACAGAAACACCGAGCAGCATTAGGTGTAGAACGCTTGAAGATTACGTCATAGCGGTCGCCTGCACCAATACCTGAGCAACTAATTTGAACTGAGTAAGGGAAGTCTTTTTCTAATGCCCAGAAGACTTCTGGCTCTATGCCTCGATCTTCAATGTAGCTTAAAAGTTGCTTCATTTCACCTACAGTTTCTGGTAACTCATCATTTGCTAACCACTGCACGAGTTGAAAGTCTACCATCGTGCGGGCATTCGGTACACCAGTAAGACCTAAAAATTGGGGTGCAGTTTCTTCTAGGATGCGCCGGACTGAGGAAAGGGTTAGCCCTTCTTTGTTCCAATCCAGCCAGGGTATCTCCGCTGTCGGAACTGGTTTATCGTCCACATGGAGAATTACATCGTAACGAAATTTAGTTAATTCATTTTGGGAACAACCGCGCTCTAGCAAAATATCAACATGACTAATTTTCGGTAGGTGCTGTTTGAGCGCAGTAAAGAAAGCGGGGTCGATTACTAATTGTTTTTCCTCAAACAACTGTTTTTGAACACGCTGTTGTAAGGTTTCTTTAGAAAAAGTTTCTGGTGCGCGATAAAATTGAACTGAGGCGTGGAATGCTTTTAATAGGGGCAGACTGCGAATATCTCCCAGAAAAATGAAACCTCCTGGTTCTACAGCATTGACTGCCTTTTCTAGAACCTGAAACAAATAGTCAATGCTTGGAAAGTACTGAGCCACAGAGACAATCAATACCGCATCAAAGCTATTCCTTTACAAAAAGACTTGCATCATCTTCTGGCAGATTTAACCAGCCGCGAACGCGATGTCATTTTGATGCGGTTTGGTTTATCTGACGGTCATCCTTACTCCCTAGCAGAAATTGGTCGTGCTCTTGATTTATCACGGGAACGGGTACGTCAAATTGAGTCCAAAGCGTTGCAAAAGCTGCGCCAACCCAAGCGCCGTAACATGATCCGCGATTACTTAGAGTCCTTAAGTTAGTCGTTGCTCATCACTCCCCAGTCATTTGTCATAAAACTTATTACAAAGGACAATGGACAAAGGACAAATGACTACCAAATCCCCGTTCCTATATTTTCTGAGTAGGTTGTAGCTAATGATTTGCATTTAAGCCCATTTAAACTTTCCAATTCTTTTCTAAATATCTTCTGAACGGGGATCGTTGCTCTAGTTAAATGCTCATCAACGTTTCACGATTGTTATTGAGCATTTAACAAACATTCTCAATAAGCAGGTTTTATTGCAAATTAGTCCGAACTTTTGCTATATTCGCAACTAATAGCCTTTATTGAGAAAAATAATTATGACTGTCTACTCAGCAACCGCACTCAAGGCAGAACTCAATGAACGTGGCTGGCGTCTGACACCCCAGCGCGAAACAATTCTACACATCTTTCAAGATCTTCCACAAGGGGAGCATCTCAGTGCTGAGGATCTCTATCAGAGGTTAGAAGTCAAAGGAGAGGGAATTAGCTTATCGACTATTTATCGCACTCTCAAACTGATGGCACGAATGGGCATCCTCCGAGAGTTAGAACTGGGAGAAGGACACAAACATTACGAACTCAACCAGCCCGATCCCCATCACCACCATCACCTAATCTGTGTGCGGTGTAATACCACTATCGAGTTCAAAAACGACACGAAAGGGAGGTGTCCTAGGCCTCTAGACGATGGGGGCGCTTTTGGCTCACCGTTGTGGCTCTCACTTTTATTAATTTAATGGGTTTCTCTTCTAATGTCAACATATTTTTGAAAAAAAATTTTTAGCTCGGAGCCAAGCTACCTCAAACCCTTTGTCGGCACGGTATGCTGGTCTAGTGAAGATGGGAATTGCCATAGCTTCGCTATCGCCCTCTCTGAACCAACGATACCATCAACCAACCTAAAGGGTGGCAATAGCAGAATTTTCTACAGTCATAGGAAAAAAGTTGGTGGCGATCGCCAGAACAAGATTAGAAAATGGGAAAGATAAACTATGTGCATCCACTCATTGCCTTAACGTAAATACATGAGTGAAATACTTTTACTCGTGGATAACTGTCACTACTGTTGTAATAGAATGCGAAAAATGCAGTACCATATCAGACTAAGTATTGAAAAAATACCTGAATTATCAAAACGTAATTGGAGTGATACTGCACCTACAAAACCGAATTATGACAACCCTTCAAAAGAGATTTTGAAATATATCGCTCAAAATCTACAACATGGAAGCATCATTTGAAATGACCCTGCAGATGGTGATTGCCGTCTTTGCAGGCATTAGCGCTCAAGTGCTGGCGGCATACCTGCGGGTACCCAGCATAGTCTTTTTATTGCTGTTGGGCATTCTGCTTGGCTCGGATGGTATTGGGCTATTGCATCCTCATATGCTAGGCACTGGGTTGGAAGTTATAGTCGCCCTAGCAACGGCAATTATTTTATTTGAAGGCGGGCTCAATTTGGATCTGCGAGAGTTAGGCAAAGTTTCAAGCAGCCTTCAGTTGCTTGTCACCCTTGGAACGCTCATCACGCTGCTTGGTGGTAGTATGGCAGCTCACTGGCTGGGTGAATAATTTATCCGCAGTATTCAATCATTTGACTCCAAATATGATCAAGGGCGCAACCAAGTGGCCAATGATGGAGTACCTTTTCCCAATTTTACCAATCAAGAAAATATGGGAAAAAATTTATTTTTAACGCCTCCACAGTTTAATGCTCAAGGGGTTCGCACCGGCGGAGGATTAGGTTGTGCTGGCTGTCATGCGGCACCTGAATTTGATATCGCGCCTAACAGTGGAAATAATGGCATTATTGGAACACTGGCAGGAAGCGGTATTGATATCCATGTTACCCGCGCCCCAAGTTTACGTGATTTAGTAAAAACCGATGGAACCGTCAACGGCCCCATGATGCATACCGGCATGATTAGCTCGCTTCAGGCTGCGATTGGACATTATGGCACCATAAATTTGGCACCGGGCAATACCAACCTTGACCCCAAACTGCGCCCCAACGGATTTGGACAACAACTCAACCTGAATCAACAAGAAGTGAATGCTGTAATCGCTTTTATGCGAACGTTGAGTGGTACCCAAGTATATACCGATGTAAAATGGTCCAATCCTTTTCCGAATTAAATTCGAAAACCAACAGAGGTATAAAATAAAAAATCCCGCTGCAAACGAGCGGGATTTTGTTTATGTAAGAAATGAGCTGATTAGCCCAATACCTCTTTTACTTTTTTACCAATTTCAGCAGGTGAATCCACCACGTGAATTCCACATTCTCTCATGATGGCTTTTTTAGCAGCAGCGGTATCATCAGAACCACCCACAATAGCACCAGCATGCCCCATAGTACGACCTTTAGGAGCCGTTTCACCCGCGATGAATCCTACAACGGGCTTGCGATTTCCATCGGCTTTAATCCAACGGGCTGCATCCCCTTCCAATTGACCACCGATTTCACCAATCATAATGATACAGCTGACCCCTTCAATGCCATTGAAGTGCTCTACCAACTGAGCTATAACCCCGTGTAATGCATTATTTATCATACCTAAAGATTGGATTGGTTGTCAACGGCTAATTGCTAATTGCTAAATATTGGCATTTGCCCTTAGCCGTTAATCACTAGCCGTAGGATGCTTGCAGCAAGTAACTCATGCAATGTCCCATGAGAAAATAAACGACTAACATGGCAGCTGCTGCCATAGCAACTAGCGTACCAGCGAGCATTAATGAAAATTCTTTATTTTCGTAAGCTTTTTCCATTAAATGTAACGACCAGGCTACTAGTGCTACATCAAAGACTAAAATAGGGATCAACATATCTATGTATATTAATTCTTGTTAACTTATATTAACATCGTTTCCAAGAACTGTGTTGAACTCCTCTGAGTGTGGATACAAAAGGGTTTGCTAGTTTGGCTTACATTCTGACTGGAACTGTGCGATCGCGCAAATAAGATTTTATCTCACCAACGCTTAATTGTCCGTAATGTAAAAGTGAGGCTAGTAATGCAGCTTCTGCTTTACCTTCCGTCACAGCCGCATGAATGTGTTCGCACGTACCCGCACCGCCAGATGCAATGACTGGAATTTCCACGACTTCGGCAATAGCGCGTGTTAATTCTATGTCATAACCCGCTTGAGTGCCATCGGCATCCATACTTGTAACCAGGAGTTCTCCCGCACCACGCTTTTCAGCTTCTTGCGCCCAAAATAAGGCATCGATACCAGTATTTTCTCGTCCACCCCTCACGTAGACATCCCAACCTGGATTGTTGGCATCTAACCGCCTTCTGGCATCAATTGCAACAACTATGCATTGATTGCCAAAGCGGTCACTTGCCCGATTAATAAAATCCGGATCGCGTACCGCCGCAGAATTAATACTAACCTCCATATTGCTTCAATATCCTTGCGTGTAAAAGGAGTACCATCGCCAAGGGTACTATTCCAATAAATATTACCGGGAGTATACCACTTTTGGAAAAATAAAAGTACTGGAAGCATCTTACTCCCTAATTTTATTACTAATGAACCAGAAGCTCTTGCTATAAACTTAAGGATTGGAGATGCTTCCATTTTATCTGAATTGACAGATGCTACTATATCACCAAGAAATTCCGGTGGTGTAATCCGCAGTGAGTGTTCATGTCTTGAGGAGTGATAGCTAGAAATTTGGTTAACCCAAAGTTCTTCCCCTGTGTGTGGGTGGCGACGAATACCTTCTACAGTGTTAGTAATCACCATGATATCGCCGTTACTTTCCCAACTACAGTTAAAACCCATTGCCTTACACCTTTCTTCGGCAATACGGGTATTTTCAGTTTCAAAAGTTTCACTCCAACCCATTATGTAATCATCACTTTCTTTCGGTAAGCGTCGGAT
Source organism: Scytonema sp. NUACC21 (assembly GCF_054684315.1). NCBI lineage: Bacteria > Bacillati > Cyanobacteriota > Cyanophyceae > Nostocales > Scytonemataceae > Scytonema > Scytonema sp. NUACC21. Next base: position 6,757 of record NZ_BAAFZH010000008.1, read on the forward strand.
ATAGCGAAGACCGTGAGTACGTATGGCATCCACAAGTTGATTTGGTAACCGTTGCAAAACACCCCGACAATCGCAGATTGGTGTTTGTCCCCCTACCTCTGCTTTTTCTAAACAGAAAAAAAGTATTCGTTCGGGAGGATTATCAGTGTACCCCATTTCATTGTGAATAGGAAAGGTGATTGCTGGAGGGAATTCACTTGAATTGTATACTAAGCCTTTTATTGGTTGACGAGCTATAGTACCACCCATGTAATCCGTTGGGGTAGCGATCAACTGTGCTGCGACATCTGCAAAATCTTCAGCAGTTTTCAACGGAAAACCCCGCAGTAAAACGGCTCCATGCTCTGCAAATATTGAGTTGATTTTACTGACAGCATCTTTGTTTAAGAAATGCTCGCCAATCTCTTCAAAATTTAGTTGGAATGGAATAGTAGCCCTAGAACAAAGAGTGCAAGAACGCACCGCAGAATTAACCAAATCTCTACAAAGGTTACAACAAACCCAACTACAACTCATCCAAAGTGAGAAAATGTCTACCCTTGGACAACTTGTTGCAGGCATAGGTCATGAGATTAATAATCCAATTGGTTTTATTAGTGGAAATTGCTCTCATATTGAGAACTATATCAAGGATCTCCTGCGTTTGGTGAATCTGCAACAGCAAAAGATACCACACCCAGACCCGGAAATTGAAGAACTGATTGAAGAAATTGATTTAGAGTATATGGCTGAGGATCTACCAAAACTTCTGGGATCGATGCACCAGGGAATCGATCGCCTTAGGGACATCAGCCTATCTCTAAGAACCTTTGCTCGCTCCGATATTTCATCTAAGGTAGAGTTTCAAATTCACGAAGGAATCGATAGTACCTTAGTGCTATTAAAACATAGACTGAAAGACCAAGGAGACCGCCCTAAAATCGAGGTTGTTACACAATACGGTGACTTACCTCCAATTACTTGCTATCCCGGACAACTGAATCAGGTATTTATGAATATTATCGCCAATGCTATTGATGCATTTGATGACCTTCATCAAAATCGCTCACATCGGGAGATAGTTGCTGCTTGCGATAGTACCATTACGATTACTACAACGGTCGATCGCCAGCAAAAAACCGTTACAGTTTGCATTGAAGATAATGCCTTTGGTATGCCTCCTGAGGTGCAAGCTAGAATTTTTGAACCGTCTTTTACAACTAAGCCTGTGGGTAAGGGAACTGGGCTGGGATTAGCTATCAGCTACCAAATTATTGTCGATAGACACAATGGACATATCAAATGTTCGTCTACCTTTGGTAAGGGAACAAAGTTTATTATTACTCTGCCAATTTAGCTAAGTCGTCCTTAGTCATTTGTCATTGGTCATTTGTGTTGACCGGTTTCACTAAAGTAGTCTGGTGGAACCCCTGCCATCAATGCCGCTTCTCCTGTTTCTTCATGCAGGCAAAAGATGTCAGGATGGGACCAAACATCAGCGCTATCATGAGCTACATAAATGGGGATATCGCCAATAATCTGAATACCGCTCATGTTGGCGTAGGTTTTTAATTCAGACCATTGACGGAAAAATTCGTACTGCATGAATTTGTGGAAGAAAATTTCTGCAGTTAATTCTCTCCCAGCTCGATCTAATGCTTCTGGTTCGCGTTTTGCAAGTTCTGGCTGCCATTTATGCCAGCTGCTTCCCCCATGAGCGTCTTTTAGCGACATAAACAAGGCATAATCATCAAGCCAATAGGCTTTGCTGTCACAAAAACCTGCAAATTCCTTTTGCTGTATGGCAGTTGCCTTGTTTCTAAAATGCTCGCAGGCTTTCCTTAGCAGTTCGAGTTTAATAGGTATAACTTTATCGTAGTCTACCCTAGACGCCTCAAATGCTGGTAAATTAGCAAAGTCCTCCTCAGCTAATAAGCCCTGTTCCACCATTTTCTCAAGGCTAATGAGGAAGGGGTTACCAGCTAATGCTGAGTAACAAGCATAAGGTGAATTACCATAACCGGTCGGTCCCAAAGGCAAAACCTGCCAGAATTGCTGGCAACTGTCTCTCAAAAAATCAATAAAATGATAGGCTTCTAAGCCTAGATCCCCAATGCCAAATCGACCTGGAAATGAGGTGGGATGCAATAAAATACCACTGGATCTGGGAAAAGGCATACTCAACCTGTTGTTAACAAGATTGCGATCGCATCGACTTTACCACGGAACAGTTACTGGGGATGAATTATCTCAATTCACTTTAATTCCCCTTGGTCATTTGTCCTTTGTCCTTTGTTTAGCCACTTTCCACCAGCCTTAACAAAAATGTTTGAC
>NZ_BAAFZH010000009.1:0-9811 GCF_054684315.1 Scytonema sp. NUACC21
AAACTCGCTCCCCCTCTCCCTCTCCCCCCCTCTCCCCCTCTGCCTTAATGATAAGTCTTTACCCGGACATGATATTACGAGGTACTCCAATAATTAATTGTAATATGTCCAATTCTCAATTGAATTAAACCAAATGAGTACAACAGCAAACGTGCCGCATAGCCTTACTTACTACTTGTATAATAGCAAACGTGCGGCATAGCCCACCCTACGTCTGCTGACAGTCGCGGTTGAAGCAGGAAGTTTTTGTGAGCTAACGAAAATAGAACGGTACAATATTCCTAATTTTCAAAGCTTCAAGAACCGAATTATGACGATGCATCCTTCATTGCAAAGTGCATTTGCCAACCGCCGTGTCCTCAAAGTCATCACCGGCTTAAATAACTACGATGCCAATCGTGTAGCAGCAACCGTTAAGGCAGCCCATCACGGCGGTGCTACTTTTGTTGATATTGCCGCCGATCCAGATTTGATAAAAATGGCAAAAAATTTGACAAATTTGCCTATTTGTGTATCTGCAGTAGAGCCAGAAAAATTTGTCCAAGCTGTAGAAGCAGGCGCTGATTTGATTGAAATTGGTAATTTTGATTCTTTCTACGCTCAAGGACGTAGATTTGAAGCGGAGGAAGTTTTAGCACTTACTCACCAAACTCGTGAACTCCTTCCTGAAATCACCCTCTCTGTCACCGTTCCTCACATTTTGACGTTAGACCAACAAGTACAACTGGCAGAGGAATTGGTAAAAGCTGGCGCAGATATTATTCAAACCGAAGGCGGTACTAGCAGTAACCCAATTCATCCCGGAACTTTGGGACTCATTGAAAAAGCGACTCCCACTTTGGCTGCAGCTTATGAGATTTCTCGTGCGGTATCGGTTCGAGTCCTGTGTGCTTCTGGTATTTCCAACGTGACAGCACCCCTTGCTATTGCGGCTGGTGCAGCTGGTGTTGGTGTTGGGTTTTAAATATCACACCAGATAGTTTTCGTGATGGGGGCGATTTTTACACGCCCTCTACTGCCTTGGCACAAGCGCGAGCAATGGTAGCTAGTGGTACAGACATTATCGATATTGGTGGTCAATCGACTCGACCGGGGGCAGCGCAAATCACTCTTGCACAAGAACTTGACCGAGTTATACCAATATTGCGTGCATTGCGAAAAGAGATACAAGTACCTATTTCTGTGGACACAACAAGGGCAGATGTAGCAAAGGCTGCTGTGGCTGAAGGAGCAGATATAGTTAATGATATTTCTGGTGGTACTTTTGACCCAGAAATGCTACCAACTGTCGGAAGCTTAGATGTACCAATTATACTTATGCATATCCGGGGAAACCCACAAAATATGCAACAACTGACTGATTATCAGGATTTGATAGGAGAAATTTTAAGTTTTTTGACACAGCAAATCGCTGCTGCAACTGCTGCTGGCATTGCCCACGACAACATCATCATCGACCCAGGTATTGGTTTTGCGAAGAATTACGAGCATAATTTAGAAATTTTTCGCCGCTTATCAGAATTACGCAAACTTAACTGTCCTATCCTCGTAGGACCATCCCGTAAAAGTTTTATTGGTCGAATTCTCAATCAGCCAGACCCGAAAGCACGAGTCTGGGGAACGGCAGCAGCATGTTGTGCTGCTATTTTCAATGGTGCTGATATTCTCCGCGTTCACGATTTCCAACAGATGCGCGATGTGTCGTTGGTCGCCGATGCTATCTTCCGACAATCTCCGCATAGATTGCCATTAAACTAGGTAGAACCGTTTCCATTTTCCGCTGTTTTGCCCCCTGGTTGAGAGACGGCTTCTGAAATCAAATCCATCATTTCAGTCCCTTTACCTGGATCGACAAAGACAACTTTGGCGTTCTCGCTTTCACCCAATCTATAGCTGGCATTAATATAATCTTGAGCGAGGTATACATCGTTCTTTTACCAGCTTTGGGGATTACTTCTGAAGTAATTGCTACCAATGCTCGTAAACCAATCTTCGGATACCGAGCGATGATTATGTCGATGATTGCGATTGCTTTCTTGTCAACCATTGTTTGGGGTCACCATATGTTCTTGTCTGGTATGAATCCATTTTTAGGGTCGGTGTTTACATTTACTACGCTCTTGATTGCGATTCCATCGGCGGTAAAAGCATTTAACTACATCACCACACTTTGGAAAGGGAATTTGCAAATGAATCCTGCCATGTTGTTTTCTATCGGATTGGTTTCAACGTTTATTACCGGTGGTTTGACTGGTTTGATTTTGGGAGACAGTACTCTGGATATCAACGTTCACGATACTTATTTTGTCGTTGCACACTTCCACTTGGTAATGGGTATCTCTGCATTGTACGGAATGTTTGCCGGTATTTACCACTGGTATCCGAAAATGTTCGGTCGTATGTTGAATAAAAACTTGGGATATATTCACTTTTGGGGAACGGCAGTTTGTGCTTACGGGGTTTTCTTCCCAAGGCACTTCATTGGTTTAGCCGGTCTTCCAAGACGTTACTACACCAACACCAATTTTCCAATGTTTGACGATTTACAAAACGTAAACGTTATCATTACAACTTTCGCTTTAGTTGGAGGTGCTTTCCAATTGGTGTTCTTGTGGAACTTCTTCCACAGTATCTTCTACGGAAAAAAATCTGTTCAAAACCCTTGGAAGTCTAATACACTTGAGTGGACTGCGCCTGTTGAACACATGCACGGTAACTGGCCGGGCGATCTTCCTGAAGTTCACAGATGGCCTTACGACTACAGCAAACCAGGACATGATGACGATTTTGTACCACAAAACGTCCCAAGGAAACCGGGTGAAGAAGTATTACATCACGAATCCTGACTTATTATATAAAAAAGCCTTTCCTAATCGAAAGGCTTTGCGAGTTTTGCAGGACAACAAGAAACTTACCTCAACGTGACTGGTGTTGAAAGTGTTTTAGCAGCTTGTCATAAATGCTTTGCATCCTTATTCACAGATCGCGCTATTTCTTACCGCCATATTAAAAAATTCGATCATTTTAGTGTTGCCCTGGCTGTAGGGGTTCAAAAAATGGTGCGTTCTGACCTAGCATGCTCTGGAGTCATGTTTTCTATTGAAACTGAAACAGGCTTCAGAAATTCTGCGTTGATTACAGCCGCATACGGTTTGGGAGAAAACGTAGTTCAAGGGTCTGTTAACCCTGATGAATACTATGTTTTTAAACCTACTTTAAAAGAAGATTTTAACCCAATTATTGATAAAAGATTGGGTAGTAAAGAACTGAAAATGGTCTATGATGATGGCTCCAAATTTACAAAAAATGTACTAGTTCCCCAGCATGAAAGAGGCAAATTTGCCTTGACAAATGAGGAAGTATTACAGCTAGCTCGTTGGGCGTGTTTGATAGAAGATCATTATTCTCAAGTCCACAATACCTACACTCCAATGGATATTGAGTGGGCGAAAGACGGCATTACAAACGAATTGTTTGTTGTACAAGCACGTCCGGAAACCGTGCAATCCCAGAAGACTCAGAACGTATTGCGGACTTACCGTCTATCGGGAACTAAAGGACTCGGGGAGTTTTCTTCCCTCACTCCTGTTGTAACGGGACGTGCGATCGGAGAAGCGATTAGTCAAGGCAAAGCTCACCTCATCATAGACGTACACAATCTTGAAGATTTCCAGGCAGGAGAAGTTTTGGTGACAGATAGAACTGACCCGGACTGGGAACCAATTATGAAGAAAGCAAGTGCAATTATCACCAACCAAGGTGGGCGTACCTGTCATGCAGCAATTATTGCACGAGAATTAGGCGTACCTGCGATTGTTGGCTGTAACAATGCTACGGAAATTTTGAAAAATGGTCCTTCTACGTCGATACCGATACCGAGGGCAGCGGCCATTGGTTCATGAATCAAATACACTTCTTTGGCTCCGGCTTGCTCGGCACTGTCGCGAACAGCACGCTTTTCCACCTCGGTGATAGACGAGGGGATGCAAATCATCATTCTCCAACTTGGGGGGAACAGGGGCTTTTTGGGGTAAACGAGTTTGATCAACTCGCGGATCATCAGCTCAGCGGCGTTGAAGTCGGCAATTACACCGTCTTTCAGCGGACGCACTGTGCGAATGCTCTCATGGGTCTTTTCATGCATCATCAATGCCTTCTTACCCACCGCCAATACATTCTTTGGATTGTTACGATCAAGGGCCACAATACTGGGCTCATTCACCACTACTTCTTCGTTATGTATGATGAGGGTATTGGCAGTACCCAGGTCTATCGCGATTTCCTGGGTAAAAAAGTTAAAAAGTCCCATGTTTTTCGATATCAGTTTTTAGTATGATGCCGGACCGAAATCCGGTGTTGCAAAATTGGAGGAAAATATCCGAATAAACAAAGCCAAATCATTGCCAGTCAATGTTTTTTTCCACTTTCCCCGTCGGATAACGCACCCTCCCCCCGCTTATTGTTTTTTGCCTTTGGGGAATTTTTCAGCCCTATTTTCTCAGGCTCGAAAACCCAAGCGCTCTTCTACCGCTTTTGGAAGCTCGGGAAGCCTGCTTCTTTCCATCAAAAAGCTGGTTAAACGAGCAATATCTTTGAAGATATAATGCTGGTCTAAAGCCGACTTTAAATAGTCTTTCCCCGAACTACCGCCCGTGCCTATGCGAGAACCGATGGTACGATGCACCATGTTCATATGACGATACCTCCACGTACTTAGTTGCTCGTCGATGTCTAATAATGTTTGCAATAATTGAAAAGGCAATTGCAACATTGGATAACCACGGTATAACATGATGAACAATGCCGAACGAGCGGCTTTTGCACTCAAAGGCAAAAACTTGGTTAAATTGGGAACCTACTGTTCCTCTGCAAGAGGGGTTAAAACTGACTATAGAAGATTTTCGAGAGCGGATCGACAAGAGTCATTAGTCATTAGTCAAGAGTCATTAGTTAGAAAAGTGTGGACTTTGGGAACAATAAACTGTGAACTTTTGACTCTTACTAAAAACTTGTTTGTAAAAAGTTAATCCCATCAAGCGAGGAAGAGAACGACATGCGTGTTTGCGTTATAGGTACTGGTTACGTTGGTTTAGTGACAGGTGCGTGCTTAGCTCATATCGGACATGATGTTATTTGCGTAGACAATAACGAAGAGAAAGTCAAAATCATGAAGTCCGGGCAATCCCCCATTTTTGAACCTGGGCTGTCAGAGATTATGCAATCTGCAATTAGTGCAGAAAAAATCCAATTTACTACAGATTTGGCTGCAGGAGTTGCCCACGGGGAAATTTTGTTTATTGCAGTTGGAACACCACCTCTACCAACTGGCGAGAGCGATACTCGTTACGTTGAAGCTGTTGCCCGTGGCATTGGTGCTCATTTAAACGGTGGATATAAGGTAATTGTTAACAAATCTACAGTACCCATCGGTTCTGGCGATTGGGTGCGGATGATTGTTTTAGACGGCATAGCCGAACGTCAAAGAACACTAGTCACAGCAGGTGGGACGGCAGAATTAGAGAAATTGCCAGAGATTACAGCTGAGTTTGATGTTGTCAGCAATCCTGAGTTTTTGCGGGAAGGGTCGGCAGTATACGATACTTTTAACCCCGATCGCATTGTTTTGGGAGGCAATAGTCCGCGAGCAATCTCCATGATGCAGGAATTGTATGCTCCCATTGTTGAACGCAAGTTCGCTGAGGATCGATCTTTACCCCCAGTGCCAGTGCTGGCAACAGACTTGAGCTCGGCAGAAATGATTAAATACGCTGCTAATGCCTTCTTGGCAACTAAAATTAGTTTTATTAACGTCATGGACAACCTCCACCGTGTCTCCTCCTGACTTGTCATCGCGTCCCGTAACAACTAAACGGGCTTGGTATCCTGCTAAATAACTCACCAATCCCCAATTCTCGTCTCCAACTTCTGCACGGGTTGCTATGCGGCGAGTATCCTCTGTTCCTTCCCCTGGACGCACTAATTGCACAAAAATCCGCTGTGCTTGTTTTTGCTGTGTTGAGTTGAGTTGTTGATAAACCTGCTCGGCGTGATTGGCTAGGGCTTTTTTCACACCTCCAATCTCATCATAAGCTTGGTGAGTTAACTTGCGCTTTTGCTGTAATGACCACAGTCGGGTGAGGGCAAATTCTAGCAATGGTAAATTACCAGGCTCATTGCCTACATCATCTAAAATCCGTTGTGTCAATTGTACTTCTAATTGGACTTCTAGCTTTTGGGCTGGTTGTTCAATTGCTCTTTGCAGTTCCTCTCGATTCATAGAACTTAGCAGCTTGGGTGTAAACTGCTCTAATGCATCTCGGAAAGGACGATAGGAGAGGACATAGCCGTAAAAGTCAGCACGTAAGGCCAGGACTAGTGTTAAGTTATCCAGATTAACAGCTGCCAAAAGTGCATCAGCAAAGCGCTCAATTTCCTGCTTATCCTGGCAGAGGGTGTAAAGTTCTTCAAACTGGTCTGCAAACAGCAACAAACGTTTATCAGAGTGGCGTTCTAAGAGTCGAGATATCACCTGCTGTAAAGTAATTTTTCCCTGCTGCATATCGGTGGCTAATCCTACCACTTCTCGCAGTTGTGCAGTTTCCCCAGCTTCGGGTTCTAAGGGACGCACTAAAGCAGAAGCTAGCTGATAAAATGGTTGGTTCCCAGGACGAAAAGATTCAATCAGCCAGTTTCCTTTCATGAGTAACTGAGGAATTAGCCCCGCATATACTACAGAAGATTTCCCACTGCCACTAGGACCAATCACTGCGACTAAGGGCTGTTTGTTAACCGCCTCAACTAAGCCATTACTTCTAAGTTGAGTTTGGCTAGCTCAATTTTTGACTGAGCTTCCTTGACTGTAGCAGATGCTTGCTGCGCGGAAGCAATTTCGTTTTCGGCTCTGGAGAGGGTTACAGCTCCCTCCTTGGCTAAGCGTTCAAAGCGTTGGGCGTCGGCAAGAGATACTTTTTCTCTGGCTCGTGCTCGAGTTATTTCCCCTTCATATTGCCTTATCTGTTGAAGGGCGTAGTTTACTTGAAGCGTTCTCTGGATACCAGTTTGTTGTTCAAACAAGTTCATCAATTTAGTGCGATTCTGAATTTGCTGTTTTACCCCAGCCAGTTGCTGTTTAAAATCCTGTAAGCGAGTTTTCAATTGCTGGTTTTCAATTTTGAGGACTGAGACTCGTGGATTTTCGACAGTAGATTTAATTGTGCCAATTTGTGTCCCTTTTTCTAGTTGGTTGCCCAATTTAATTTTTTCGCTTTTCAACTCTAGCTTGCCTGGAATGGATGCCCGCACAAAAATGATTTCACCGTTAACAAAAGCTTGTACGCTACGAATTTGAGAAAAGTTGCGTCTCAGTCTAACTCCAATAACAGCCAGACAGGTCAGGACTAGAATCGAAAGGATAATTTTCGGTGAAGTTGTTTTAATTAATTTCATGAAACAAATGGCAGATAAGGGTTTTCTTGTTGATAGCTTTAACGTTTAGTCAGTTTTCGCGCCACACGCAGCCCGACTATGCACGGGTACGAGCCCAAACCTGCCGACAAACAAGTAATTGACGTCATTTCATTCCTTAAGTAACAAACTCACTTTTCGTTTTTCCTCAAGAATCCCAGGTAGCTCCATAAGCTGGAATACCTTTGCCCAAACAAGTCTTGACCACCTTTTCCGTGACCGCTTGGTTAGATACACAAAACACAGCCTGCGCTCTAAAATCTCGAACGGCATCAAGAACTAGCTGCTCTACATTTGGTCTACCATGTATTCCCGTATCGAAAATATTGCAACGAGGATGAGAGTGCTTTTGGTCAATTTTAGATGAAGCCCACATTACTATCCTGGCCGTTCATCCCCAATACCAACACCAGGGCTTCGGACAAGCTTTGCTTTTCTCTCTGCTCAAAACTGCCTGCGATCGCTCGTTGGAACGAGCCACCCTCGAAGTACGAGTTTCCAACTTGGCGGCTATCTCTTTATATCAAAAATTTGGCTTTAAAACAGCTGGTGTCAGACGGCGTTATTACAAGGATAACGATGAAGATGCACTGATTCTCTGGCTTGGAGATTTACAGCATCCCCGATTTCAAACACTTTTGGCTCAATGGAGTCTTATGATAAGCGATCGTCTCGGTCGAGCGTCTCGGTCCCTCGTCATCAATTGCTAATTCTCAACTTTTAACCAGTTGTTATTAAAATCTTTAATAAAAATTTAATTTTTTCCCGTACTCTTTTTAGTTAAGAAGATTTGTGAGAAAGTTCAATTTCTTCTTGACAAGAACTTGAGAAGCTGATAAATAGTTTTGTTTGGGATTGACTAATAAATTTTAAACAGTCCCACAAAAAGGTAACAAAAGACACGCTCCTCAGCACACAGACAAAATCAAAGTAAATAAAACTAAATAAAACGTAATAAATACTGAACGCCCTCCCAAGAAGCTGGGTAAAAAGATTCGGATGTCTACACCTTTATACAGGCATCCGACATGTTAGCCTGTGCTAAAATCAGCGTACCGGCACGACGCAGGTGATGGGATTAATGCCATATGTTTGAACGCTTCACAGAAAAAGCCATTAAGGTTATCATGCTAGCCCAGGAAGAAGCTCGCCGTCTTGGGCACAATTTCGTGGGTACTGAGCAGATCCTCTTGGGTCTGATTGGAGAAGGTACCGGCGTGGCAGCTAAGGTACTGAAATCAATGGGCGTAAACCTAAAAGACGCTCGGATTGAAGTAGAAAAAATCATAGGCCGGGGCTCAGGCTTTGTCGCCGTGGAAATTCCGTTCACGCCGCGAGCAAAGAGGTATTACTTCGCCTCGTTTTTTTCGAGATTGAATTTGATAAAAAACTTTTGTTGATCTACCGTTACAATCGCATTTTTCTTCATTTTCACTTTCGTTCGGGTCCAATCCGATTGGGGAGTGATTGGAAATGGCGTGCCGTCGACGGTTAACGTTATAGGCATGGCAAATGAAGGTGCATCGGCTTCCCAACGTGCTTCTAAGCGTTTGCCGCGCGTACGTACATGTAAAATGGGTAGGCGTGTATGACGTAAATATTGATTGAAAACGGGTGTCCAATCCATCGCTGTCGTTTCGTTAAAAAATTGTACTACCGTTTCGGTGTCAATGATTTTATGTTTAAACGTATGGCAATAGTCCCAAATCAATTTCCACCAAAGGGTGTCGTTATTAAGCGCATGTCTGATGGTATGGAGTAATAACGCTCCTTTGGGATACATATCGCCCGAACCTTCTTGATTTACACCGTAGGGACCGATAATGGGACGGTTGTGGGTAACATTGCGACGTAATCCAAAAGCATATTTCAACATTTTTTCATACCCTGACTGACATTCGATAAATACCAATTCGCTGTACTGGGTAAAGCCTTCATGAATCCACATATCGGCTATATCGCGCGAAGTAATACTATTTCCAAACCATTCATGACCGCTTTCGTGAATGGTGATATAATCAAAAGTGAGTCCAACACCACTGCCCGATAAATCCATCCCGCGATATCCTTTGAGGTAATTGTTACCATAGGCTACAGCACTTTGGTGTTCCATGCCTAAATAAGGTGTCTCGACCAATTTATACCCATCTTCTTTAAAGGGATAAGGACCAAATTTGGATTGAAAGCAGGTCAACATGGGTTTGACTTCTTCAAAGTGTTTGATGGCTTTTTCTCGGTTGTAATCCAAAACGTAATAGTCAATATCCAAGTCCTCCAAACGGTCAGTGATTCGCGTGTAGTGTCCAATATTTAGGGTCACATTGTAGGTATTGATAGGATTTAATAC
>NZ_BAAFZH010000010.1:0-10559 GCF_054684315.1 Scytonema sp. NUACC21
TCTGCTGTTTCTTTTGGAACGAAAGAGATTACTGTAGGATCACAAACCAACTACAACGTAAGCCTAGAAGCTACTAGTACCAACTTAAATGATGTGGTAGTAGTGGGTTATGGTAAAGGTTCTAAGAAAACTTTATCGAGCTCTATTACCAGTGTAAAAGCTGAGGAACTCAACAGAGGGGCTATTTCCGATGTGGGTCAGTTATTACAAGGTAAGGTTCCCGGTTTGAACATCACTGCTAGTGGTGACCCTAACAAAACGGCTGCAGTTATTTTGCGTGGTGCATCAACTTTGAACAGTGGTTCAGGCGTGTTCTACGTAATTGATGGTGTACCCGGTGCAGATATTGCTACTGTAGCACCTGATGATATCGCTACCATCGATGTATTGAAAGATGCCGCGGCTTCTGCGATCTACGGTAACCGTGCCTCGAACGGGGTTATTATCATCACTACTAAAAAAGGTAAAAAAGGACAAGCTACTGTTTCGTACAGCGGTTATGTTGGTGTAGAAACTGTATCAAATAGATTGGATGTGATGGATGCTACTGAGCTTCGCAACTTTGTTAGCAAAAATGGTTTGGCCTTTACACCGGCTGATGATAAAGGTGCTAATACCGATTGGCAGAAAGAAATTCAACGCAGCGGTGCGCTTTCACACAACCACAATATTGCTGTGAGTGGTGGCGGAGAACACAGTACTTATTTTGCTAGCTTGAACTATTTCAAAAAAGAAGGTATCATTCAAAAAACACAGTTAGAGCGCGTAATCGCGAAATTGGGAATTGAACAGTCTGCCTTGAACGACAAGTTGAAGTTCGGATTCAATGTTACCAACTCTATCAGTACAAACGATGATGTTCCTTATTTGAACACTATTATTCTCCAATCGGCCCTGTATTTACCGGTAAACCCTGTAAAGAATGCAGATGGCAGCTATTTCGAGAATTTTGTGAAATCGAATTACTACAATCCGGTTTCTATGCTGAATCATGCTACCATGCAAACCAAGTCGAGAAGCAGAAATTACCGATCCGCAACACCGAATTTTTCTAGAGTGTGCTTGCGAAGCTTTAGAAAGTGCTGGATACGATTCACAAACTTATAAAGGATCTATTGGTGTTTATGGTGGCTCTGGTTTAAGCAGCTACTTACTTAATATTTACCTAAATCAAAATCTTGTAAATTCTATTGATCCTCAGCAACTCGTTCTTGCAGGTAATAAAGATTTCCTAACCACCCGCGTTTCTTACAAACTTAACTTAGAAGGACCCAGTTATGCTGTTCAAACTGCCTGCTCAACTTCATTAGTAGCTGTTCACCTAGCTTGTCAAAGTTTACTCAATGGTGAATGTGATATGGCTCTAGCTGGTGGAGTTACTATCAATGCAACAAGAAAAGCTGGATATATGTACACAGAAGGGGGAATATTGTCTCCTGACGGACATTGTCGCGCCTTTGATGCTAAGGCACAGGGTTCTGTGGGTGGTGAAGGTGTGGGTATTGTAGTGTTGAAGCGATTAGAAGATGCTCTCTTGCATCGCGATACAATTCATGCTGTCATCAAAGGTTCGGCTATCAATAACGATGGTTCCTTCAAAGTCAGCTACACAGCACCTCGTATCGATACCCAAGCAAAAGTTATTAGAACGGCTCAAGTAGTAGCCGAAGTAGAACCTGAGACAATTACTTACGTTGAAGCTCATGGTACAGGAACAGCCTTGGGAGATCCAATTGAAATTGCCGCCTTGACACAAGCTTTTCGCTCAAGTACCCAAAACAAAGGATTCTGCGCCATTGGTTCCGTCAAAACCAATATTGGGCATTTGGACACTGCGGCGGGTGTGACGGGATTAATCAAAACCGTCCTTGCACTCAAACACAAACAAATACCTCCAAGCTTACACTTTGAGCAACCCAATCCTGAAATTGACTTTGCCAATAGTCCCTTCTACGTCAATACTAAACTTTCTAAATGGGAAACAAATGGCACTCCCCGACGTGCAGGAGTCAGTTCGGTTGGGCTTGGGGGTGCCTTTGGCTACTAAACGTTGTAGAACATCTAATAATTTATGAACATCGTAAAAAGATAAACCTGTGGTTGGTTCATCTATGAGATAAAGTGTTTTTCCTGTGGCACGACGTGATAGTTCTGTGGCTAATTTCACCCGCTGTGCTTCCCCTCCAGATAAGGTGGTTGCGGGTTGTCCCAGTTGGATATACCCCAATCCTACATCTACTAAAGTTTGCAGTTTATTCACGGCTTTAGGAATGTTTTGGAAGAACTCCAAAGCTTCCTCAACTGTCATGTTAAGAACGTCAGAAATTGATTTGTCTTTGTACTTTACCTGTAATGTTTCTCGGTTATATCTTGCACCTTTGCAAACTTCACATTGTACGTAGACATCGGGCAAAAAGTTCATTTCAATGACGTTAACACCTTGCCCGCTGCATGCTTCACAGCGTCCTCCTTTGACGTTGAAAGAAAATTGCCCTGGTTTATATCCCCTGGTCTTTGCTTCAATTGTTTCTGAAAAAACTTCTCGGATAATATCAAAAACTCCCGTGTATGTTGCTGGGTTAGAACGGGGTGTTCTTCCAATGGGTGATTGGTCAATGACAATGGCTTTATCAATTGTATCTAATCCCTCAATGCGATCTATGTCTTTAGGGAAGGGAACTTTACGGGTAAGTTGGTGTTGCAGGGCGGGGTAGAGTAATTCGTTAATGAGGGTAGATTTTCCAGAACCAGAAACTCCAGTTACGGAAACAAGTTTACCTAATGGTATTTCGACATCTATGTTTCTTAGGTTGTTGCGACGGGCATTTTTGATGACCAAACTCCGCCCGTTTCCTTCTCTACGTGTTGCTGGAGTTGCTATCGCCCGCCGTCCTGACAAATAAGCGCCTGTCAAAGATTCTTCCGAATCTAGCAATGCTTGCAAATCACCTTGAGCAACAATTCTTCCCCCGTGAATACCTGCTGTAGGACCAATATCAACAATGTGGTCAGCTTCACGAATGGTTTCTTCGTCATGTTCTACCACAATTAAGGTATTGCCCAAATCTTATTCGCCACAATGTCCAGATACTCCTGAACTGTGGGAATTCTTCCCAACAACGCACAAACAGCTGCTAGTTCCGCTGAACCGAGATAAACTCGGGCACCTTTACCCATGCGGTTATTGAAGTTACGGGTAGAGGTAGAAAACACGGTTACACCATCAGCAACTCGTGCCTGATTGCCCATGCACAAACTGCAACCGGGCATCTCTGTTCGCGCACCTGCTGCACCAAAAATACCATAGACACCTTCTTGTTTGAGTTGGTGTTCGTCCATGCGAGTAGGGGGAGAAATCCACAGGCGAGTTTTCACTGCCCCCGCACCATCCAAAACCTTAGCAGTTGCGCGATAATGACCGATATTTGTCATGCAAGAACCAACAAAAACTTCTTGCACTGGGTCATTAGCAACTTCCGATAGTAACTTCACATTATCGGGGTCATTGGGAGCGGCTACAATAGGTTCTTTGATTTCGTTCAAATCAATTTCGATAATCTCCGCGTATTCCGCATCTGCATCTGCTTCCAAAAGTATGGGGTTTGCCAGCCACTCTTCCATTTTGGCAACGCGACGCATGATGGTACGGGCATCTTGATAACCCCGTGCTACCATGTTTTTCAACAGTGCTACATTGGAACGCAGATATTCGGAAATTGTCTCAACACTCAACTTGATGCTGCAACCCGCACAGGAACGTTCGGCGCTGGCATCTGTCAGTTCAAATGCTTGCTCGACTTTCAAATCTGGCAAGCCTTCCATTTCCAGAATTCGTCCGGCAAAGACGTTTTTCTTGTTCTCTTTCTCTACGGTTAGCAAACCTTTTTGAATTGCTACGTAGGGAATGGCATTCACAATATCCCTGAGAGTTATACCGGGTTGTAATTCCCCTTTGAACCTAACCAAAACGGATTCTGGCATATCCAAGGGCATGACACCCAATGCCCCGGCAAACGCTACCAACCCGGAACCACCAGGGAAGGAAATACCTAAGGGGAAGCGGGTATGGGAGTCCCCACCAGTTCCCACAGTATCGGGGAGTAGCATCCGGTTTAACCAGGAGTGGGTTGTAGTACGCTCAGATTCAGTAGATTCTCAACAAATAGTCGCTTATGTAGTCCCATCTGAGCAAACACTGGTCATTCCTGAATTACGGAACTTCCTAGAATTAAAGTTGCCAAAATACATGATACCAGCAACTTTTGTCACATTAGAAGCATTACCACTGACACCTAATGGTAAAGTCGATCGCAAAGCGCTGCCTGCACCTGACACTGCACGACCCGAATTAGAAGTAGTTTACCAGCCACCCCAAACTGAATTAGAAAAAACTATTGCTAATATTTGGCAAGAAGTACTTCATGTCGAGGACGTAGGAATCCATGATAATTTCTTTGAACTCGGTGGTCATTCATTGCTCTTAGTTCAGGTTCATAGCAAATTACAAAAAATATTTCAGCGAGATTTCCCCTTGGTTGAAATGTTTCAATATCCAACAATAAGCCGTCTAGCTGGATATCTTGGTCAGGAGTCCAGCCAACAAGAGTCTTTTACACAACATTCTCATCGCCCTGAAAGCAGAACCGCCTCAGTACAGCGCCAAAAACAAGCAAGAAAAGAACACCGAGCAGCACAAAAAGGTGTTTCATCAATCTAAGGCAATTGTAGAAAGCAAAGTGATTTAAGGATACGAAATGACATTAAGTAAACAAGAAATGCCAAACCAAAATTATTTTCTTGAAACTGAGCAAACATTACATTACAATATTGAAGAACAAGTGATGCAACTGTTTGCTGCATCGAGTCAATCAACATCTCTTGAGAAAGAAATCGATGAAATTATTAATGATTTTTCTCAAGACTTTTTAAGCACGTTTGATACCAACACCTACATTCATTTAGATTCTTTATTAGACAAGTTTTGTGATAGTCAGATACCTGTTAACCCTACTAATCTTGAAAGTTATTTAAAATACTTAGGTGATAACGTTATTGCTCACTCAATACACACATCTTCGCCACGATTTATCGGTCACATGACCTCGGCGCTTCCTTCCTTTGTGCGCCCTCTAGCTAAACTAATGACAGCAATGAATCAAAACTCTGTCAAAATAGAGACTGCTAAAGCCTTGAGCTCACAGCGTATACTGAGAGAGCTTTTTTACAACCTACCCGACTTTTCAAACAACCTCTTAGTAGCGCTTTAGCGCATACATCGCAACTACTAAGCAGTAGCGAACATTTACACCGACTTGCTTAGTGTAAAGACGCTTCAAACAGCGCGTTTGGACAAAATTTATACGTATCGTGATGAAGGTGAAATAATATAATGCATCGGAATATATTTCTTAAGAGTTAAAAACGAAAATGTAATAGCGTGAGATAATATGAAGTTTTAGCATTAAGATTTTTGGAAAGTTAAAGTATTAAAAAAAGTCTATAGAATTTGCGGAAAGTCAATTAGTCATCTCGTAGTCTTAAATAGAAAGGTACTCAGCCTTTTAAAAAGCTGAGCACTGAGTGTTACAAACTGAGTTGTTAAATTTTCATCGGTGTTGAAAGAACTTTCTTAGTTCCGACGAGAGTCCGAAGGCTTTTTCGGTTGCCGTCGAGAACTACGATGGTTCTCCAACCACCGTTGAATTTGAGCCCTAAGTATTGGGGCTAACACGTTGGCTAGGGCAGAAAGGGCGATCCCAATTAGGTGATCGTGCCCCGTGCCGCCTGGGCAAAAGTCCTCATGTTGTTCAGTCATTGCAAAAGCTCCTAGTTCAAGTTGGAAAAAGGTCATTGAAGAGGACAAAAAGTGATGAGCGAAAATGTTTCACCCTGATGTCATTCACTTGGTAAGGTATGAACCTTTGACGGTCGTCCCTTTGGGATTCGTATTGAGGCTGGAGTAGATGATTCTTCGCGCTTTGCATTCAATCATTTAGCGCGGATGACTAAATATACAATTTTCATGTTATGTGCCCCTTGTACAGTGTTGTTGCATTATTGTGAACTGTGGCAAAGCTATTTTTCTGTTTGTTGAAGAGATAACTACGACGTGAGGCTCTTACTTTACCTTAGTGAGATCCAAGGCATAAAAGTTATAGATACTTTGGTGTAGTGTCTCTTTTGCTCTGATTAACCCTCTTTTGTCACTCTAGGCAGAAGAAAATTGGAAATAAGGGACATTGAAGTTTTGAAAGATTGAGCAAATTCTCCTGATGGTCATTGTCGAGCTTTTGACGCACACGCAAAAGGAACTATTGGTGGCAGTGGTTTAGGTGTAGTCGTTTTGAAAAGATTAGAGGATGCCATAGCTGATGGTGATACTATTCATGCAGTCATCAAAGGTTCTGCTGTTAATAACGATGGTTCTTTAAAAATTGGATATACAGCTCCTAGTGTTGATGGTCAAAGAAAGGTAATTTTGGAAGCACTTGCTTTAGCTGGAGTTGAACCTGAGACCATCACATATATAGAAGCACATGGTACAGGAACCGAATTAGGAGACCCAGTAGAAATCAAGGCTCTCACACAAGCTTTTCGCGCTAGCACAAATAAAAAAAACTTTTGCGCTATTGGTTCAGTAAAAACCAATGTTGGGCATTTAAATACAGCAGCTGGTGTGACAGGATTAATTAAAACAGTCCTTGCATTAAAACACAAACAAATTCCTCCTAGTTTGCACTTTCAAGAGCCAAATCCACAAATAGATTTTGCTAATAGTCCTTTTTATGTAAATACCACAATATCAGAATGGAAAAGTAACGGGATGCCTCGCAGAGCAGGTGTTAGTTCTTTGGGGATTGGCGGGACTAATGCCCATGTTATTTTGGAAGAGGCTCCGGTAGAGACGCGCCATGGCTCGTCTCTACACTCGCGCCCCTGGCAATTGTTGCTGCTTTCAGCCAAAACCAGGACAGCCTTAGAAACTGCAACAGCGCAACTGTACACTCACCTGCAGCAAAATCCCGATATTCCCCTACCTGATGTCGCCCATACCCTACAAGTAGGTCGTTGTGCTTTTGAGCACCGTCGCACGGTAGTTTGCCAAGACCAAGAGAATGCGGTAAAAGTATTAACTTCGCTTGACCCACAACGTGTTTTGACTGACTACCACAAGCCAAGTTATTGTCCAGTCATCTTCATGTTTTCAGGACAAGGAGCACAATATGCAAACATGGGTAAGGAATTATATGAAGTCGAACCAACATTTAAAAAACACGTAAATACTTGTGCCGAGATTTTACAACCTCACCTCGGTCTTGATATCCGCTCCTTACTTCCGGCGGCCGCGAATTTCAAGGTGGACAAGGCGAAAGCCCCAAGCTACACGCTGGCGCAAGTCGGAGCGTAGCGCAGTCCGGTAGCGCACTACTCTGGGGGGGTAGGGGTCGCTGGTTCGAATCCAGTCATCCCGATTGGGAAAATTCAGGTAGAAGACTATTTTTCGTCGTTAACAAATTAATGTTGTTGAGGAGCAGTTAACTACTGTTAAAAAAGTAATGTTGCCAAATCTTTCACAAATAGTTTGTGATTTAAGATTAAACTCTCCTCATATTTAGTATATAGGTATTCAGGAGTATCCCGAACAAAGTGAGTTCTTCAAACTTCCAAAAATATTTTTACTGCTCCTCTTCCAAATTAGTAACAATCTTGCCTTGGCTGACTTCAAGGATAAATCAAACACTGAAGTATTAATCTCAAGATTTTTCAACTATCCTGGACTGGATGGCAATTGGAACTTTAGCAAAGCAGCTTTAAATATCTGGGCTCGCGAATGACACTGCCCACCGCTCGCTGTTGTACGACATAACCCTACCCTGGTCTTTAGGTAATCTTCTGGCGGGAAGGGAGTAGTTTGTTTCTGCCTGGATTCTACTAAAAATCAGGATTTTCTTGTAACAGGTACGTCAGTAATGATCGAGATGTATGGCGATCGCATTGAGATATCTAATCCTGGCATACCGCCTATAAAGGTGGAGCGATTTATTGATGAAAATCGCTCCCGTAACGAACAACTCGCCGACGTTATGCGACGTTTCGGTATATGTGAAGAAAAAGGTAGTGGCATTGACAAAGTTGTAAGCGCAGCAGAGATGTTTCAACTACCCGCACCAGATTTTCGAGTGGGTGACACACGCACCACAACAGTGCTATTTGCTCATCAGAATTTTGCCGATATGAGCAAAGCAGACCGAATTCGAGCCTGCTACCAACATTGCTGTTTATTGTATGTCAGCAATAAACAAATGTCCAATCAAACCCTACGAGAGCGGTTTTCTTTGAGTGAGTCACAGGCAGCAACCGTTTCTCTAATTATAGGAGCTACCAAAGAAGCTGGCTTGATCAAGACAACTCGAACAAACCATTGCCAACATCTGGCAACAGTTACTTGGAATTGAGCAAGTGGGCATTCACGACGACTTCTTTGAATTAGGAGGGCATTCCTTGCTAGCAACTCAACTAATTTCTAGGATGCGTGAAACCTTCCAAGTTGAGTTGCCCTTAAACAGCTTGTTTGAACAATCTAGTGTAGCGGGACTGGCAGAGCGCATTGATAAGATTCGTTCGATAGTACAACAAATACACGCTCTTCCCAACGACACAGCAGAAAACAGAGAGGAGATAGAGTTATGAAAACTATCGAGGAATTTTTGTCTTACTTGTGCAGTTTGGATATAAAACTGTGGGTTGATGGGGAACGCCTGCGGTGTAGCGCCCCCGAAGGAACATTAACGCCATCCCTGCGCCTGCAGTTACAAGAGCGCAAAGCCGAAATCCTCGCGTTTCTGCAAAAGGCGAACCAAACCTCAAGTGCCACTCTCCCTCCGATTTTCCCCGTTTCACGAGAAAGAAAGCTACCTCTGTCCTTTGCCCAACAACGTTTGTGGTTCCTACAGCAGTTAGAGGTTAATAGTGGCTTTTACAATATCGCGGCAGCAGTGCGTTTTGAAGGTCGTCTCCACAACATCGCAGCCCTTGAAAGCAGTCTCAATGACATCATCAACCGCCATGAAGTTCTACGTACCAACTTTGTAGCAGTAGATGGGCAACCGATACAAGTTATTGCTGACAGCAAGACTACAAAACTAGCGGTTGTAGACTTACAACAACTAAATCCTGCTGAGCGAGAAAACGCTTGCCGACAGTTGAGAATGGAAGAAGTCGCGCAACCGTTTGACCTCGAAACTGACCCATTAGTGCGGGCTACTTTGTTTAAGCTGGCAGAGACAGAACACATCCTGCTACTGGTGATGCACCATATAGTATCAGATTGGTGGTCAATGGGCGTGTTGGTGCGGGAGTTAGCAGCAGTTTACCAAGCCAAGTGCAACGATTTACCGGTACCACTGCCAGAATTGCCGATTCAGTATGCCGACTTTGCTCATTGGCCGCAGCAGTGGTTGCAGGGGGAGGTGCTGACAACAGGTTTTGGAACTGGGGAAAAATCTTCCTATTTCTACAAGTTGACCGTCCTGAGCTTTTAACTTGTAGTCCAGGAAGTTTACGAACATTCCCCAACCCACATCGGATATTGATTTTGATAGCTTGCGATTCCGTACCATTCCCTTAACGTTGAGATTTTCTACAGCGATAAGTTGGCTTTCGTTTACCAGCTTTCTACTTAATTTATGCAGAAAGTCTTGGCGGGAATTTGATACTCGTTCATGAACCTTGGCTACGAGTTTTCTATATTTGTTTCTTGAATTACTACCTTTAACTTTACGGGCGAACTTCTTCTGCTTACGCGCTGGATTCTTCTCGTGACGTTTTAAGTGTTTCGGGTTTGAATGTTTGGTAACTTTATTACCATCATGAATAACAGCAAAGTCTTTCAGCCCAAGGTCAATACCAAGTGTTTTGTCACCAGATACAAAACCCGAAATACCTTCAGTCTCAAACAGAATCGAAGCAAAGTACTTATCTGTAGGAGTCTTGCTTATAGTGACTGTCTTAACCTTCCCTTCAATGGGTCGATGCAAGACTGCTTGAACAACACCAATTTTAGGAATTTCCAAACAATCACCCACAACTTTAACGTTTTGGGGATACTGAATGGATTGTTTGTGATGCTTCGATTTGAATCTTGGAAACTTAGCTCTACCCTCAAAAAAATTAGCGTAAGCCTTGTTTAGATTTATTGCTACGCACTGTAAAACAGCAGAATAACAGTCTTTCAACCAAGGATTTTCTACTTTTCATTGTGGGAGATAAGCTTTGTAGACACTTAGTTTTAGCGATTTTCCAGTTTCTTCTAGTGTTGAATACAAGCATTAAGGGCATAATTCCAATACCACCTTGCACAACCAAATGATTTGGCTAGCGTTTCTTGCTGCTCGGTTGTTGGGTATAGTCTGACCTTTATCGCTTTCAACACTTTTAATCACTTCCTTGTTGGTATTATAGTAACATAGATGCAAAGGCATTGTGTAGGCAATGATGAAAAATAAAGCATTAAACTTGAGAATGTCAGAACGCAGATTAAATAAGTTGCGGCTATACTC
>NZ_BAAFZH010000011.1:0-11190 GCF_054684315.1 Scytonema sp. NUACC21
GTATTGGCGTAGATCCTTATTACCTAGCACAGAAAGCTATGGAAGTAGGTTATCATCCGGAGATCATTTTGGCAGGTAGACGTTTAAATGATGGTATGGGAGCCTATGTTGCAAGTGAGGTAGTGAAATTGATGATCAAAAAGGGAATTCAGGTAACGAATAGTAAGATACTGATAATGGGCTTTACTTTTAAAGAGAATTGTCCGGATGTTCGTAATACAAAAGTGATCGACATTATTACTGCACTAAAAGAATACAATCTCAGTTTGGATATTGTAGATCCTTGGGCTAACCCAGACGAAGTTGAGCATGAATATGGAATTCGAACCATTCAAAAATTGGATGACGGTGCAGCTTACGATGCAATTGTTGTAACTGTAGCTCACAAAGAATTTAATTCGGCAATGGTAAAACATCATAGAAAGGCACACAGCGTTGTGTTCGATGTGAAATCGATCATGGAAAAAGAAATCGTTGACGCTCGTTTATAAACCGTACACACTATGTATACTACACAGTTTCACAATAAAGACATTAGTAATTCTAGCTTTTTAGTTACCGGTGGTGCCGGATTCATTGGATCAAACATCGTTGAATACTTGATTCGGTATGGCGCAGGCAAAGTTCGAGTGCTGGATAATTTCGCTACCGGTTCGCTGGATAATATAAAAACTTACATGTCACTTCCGAATTTTGAATTGATTGAAGGTGATATTCGTGACTTTGCTACTTGTCAGAAAGCGGTTGAGGGAATGGATTATGTTTCGCATCAGGCTGCCCTTGGGTCTGTTCCTCGTTCAATTGCCGATCCAATTACTAGTAATGATGTGAATGTAAGTGGCTTCTTGAACATGCTAACAGCGGCGCGAGATGCAGGTGTAAAGCGAATGGTATATGCTGCCAGTTCGAGTACCTATGGTGATCATCCCGGCTTACCCAAATTTGAAGACAGGATTGGGAATCCTCTTTCGCCCTATGCAGTAACAAAATATGTGAATGAGTTGTATGCGAATGTATATTCAAAGACTTACGACTTCCATACCATTGGGCTGCGTTATTTCAATGTGTTTGGCCCAAGGCAGAATCCCCTGGAGTATCAATCAGGTTCAGGACGTACATTTGACCGTCCTTTGCCTTATAGTTCATTCGGGCAGCTTGCAGCTTAATAGTAATGCCGCGCTCCCGTTCAAGATCCATGTTGTCGAGAAATTGTTCCTTCATTTCCCGCTGATCCACAGTTCCAGTCACTTGTAACAGGCGGTCAGCGAGGGTAGATTTCCCGTGGTCTATGTGAGCAATAATACAAAAGTTGCGAATGCGAGCTGCGGGAACGTCAGTCATATACTTCTTTGCTTTAAAGGCAACAAGGAATAAAAGAGCAATATACTTAACGTATTGTAATGCTTTCTTAGCTCAGACGGCGAGGGGAGGAGGAAGGGAGTGAGGGAGAGAGTGAGGCAAACAAACAAATGACTAATAACCAAGGACTAATGACAAAGGACTAATTCACATTTTGAGAGATAATTTCTACCTAATGGAAGCAGTTAGAGTCGTACAATAAATAACTAGTGGGTTATGCAGAATTTAGGAGCGAGAAGCAACTTGCGATTCGTCCCGACCTCTAAATAAAACCACTTTGCAAGCCTTTGAAAACATATACAGTATATTACCCTATGAATATGCAAGAAAAAGCTACTGATGTGGAACAAAGACTAGCCGACAAGGTAGAAATAGCAATTCGCCTGGACTCGGAGTTATTGGAGCAAATTCAGCATTTAACTAACGATCCCAGTAAGGTGATTGAGGTGGCAATCCGCCAATGGCTCAGAGGTGATACGCCAAGAGATGATGAACTCACGCGCACGCCTGTGCGTAAACCCTTGCCGCCTCGCGGTGAATGGAACGATTAAGCGAAAAAAAGGTCAGAAAAAGGTAAAAATAGAGTAGATCGGGAGGATTAAAAAAATGTAAAATTTTACGTACTAAACGTCAGAACAACCCAAAATAGACGCTTGGCTGTGCTATAGCTGTAAAAATTTATGCCAAACTTTATGCAGCGACTAGCGAAATTTTATGGGGTTGCCCTTGATATGCGTCCAACTCGAGTCATGAGTATTACTGCTAAATCTCAACGGTCAAATCTATTGTCAACACATAGGGAAGCTAATATCAGTAACACTAATGGCACTTGGACACCTAAATCTTCAACAAAATGCATCAGTGACATCCTTAATTCCATAGGAGTCAAACGGTAGTAAGCTTGACCCCCGACGTTTTCCGGCAAACCAGCATTAGGAATACAGGAAACGATAAAAGGTGAATGTTCGGAAAGATACTTAATATGTGGTTTCATCAGATCTGGCCCTGTAGCACAGTTCAGACCGAGAATGTCAATCGGGTAGGGTTCCAAAATTGTCAGCACGGCGTTGATTTCCGTCCCTACCAGCATAGTGCCCATAGTCTCCATTGTAACGGAAACCATCAACGGACGGCGTTCCCCTTTCTTGGCAAAGACTTCTTCAATGCCATTGAGCGCTGCTTTGATTTGCAGCACATCTTGGCAAGTCTCAACTATAAATAAATCGACCCCACCATCAAACAGCCCTTCTGCTTGTTCGGCAAAGGAAGCTTTTAAGGTGTCAAAGTCGATATGCCCCAGCGTTGGGAGTTTGGTGGTAGGTCCCATTGAACCCGCAACAAATCGGGGTTTTTCTGGGGTATAAAATTCCGCAGCGACACGCTTTGCCAGTTCTGCCGCCGCTTTGCTGAGTTCATACGCTTTGTCTGCCAAGTCGTATTCTGCCAAAACAACGGAGGTACCGCCAAAGGTATCTGTTTCAATAACATCTGCACCTGCGGCAAGAAAGTCTCGATGAACTTTTGCCACAGCTTCGGGTTTTGTGAAAACGAGGTATTCGTTACAACCTTCGTACTGTGCCCCGCCAAAATCCTCAGCCGTGAGGTTTTGGGTTTGCAAGTTGGTTCCCATCGCCCCATCAAAGACAATAACTGGGCGAGAGGGACTGTGCAAGCGTTCCAAGAAGGGATGAGTCATATTTTGCTCAAGAAATTTGGGACAGTCAAAATTTTGTTCGACTTAATATACTATTTTCTTCAATTTTTCGTATTTCGGAAGTGTTAGATGTCATCACGGTTGCATAAACATTCCGTAAGATGCCGATTTCGTACCCCCGTAGGTTGGGTTGAGGAACGAAACCCAACACATCGCCGATTTCATACCCGTAGGTTGGGTTGAGGAACGAAACCCAACACATCGCCGATTTCAGGTAATGGGTAAATTAGTAATGAGGTTCCTCAATTATTAATTACCCATCACTTTTTTTAACGACCTTTAAGCGGGATGGAAATAGTCATAAATCTCTTGTGCTAAACGCGGACCAATACCCGGAACCTCAGCAATCTGTGCGGGTGTAGCTTGTCGAATATAATCAACCGAGCGGAAATGCCCTAAAAGTTGCTTTTGTCGGTGATGCCCCAAACCGGGAATTTCATCTAAACGCGATCGCTTCAACTTATCGCTACGCTGCTGTCGGTGAAAACTCACAGCAAACCTATGGGCTTCATCCCGCAATCGTCGCAACAGTTGCACTCCTGGTTGTTCCGGTTCGGTTGCCAAAGGTTGAGACTCTCCCGGTAAAAAAATCTCCTCGCGCCGTTTCGCCAAACTCACAACTCGCAAGTCTTCCAATAAATTCATTTCTTGCAAAACAGCAACAACAGAAGATAACTGACCTTTCCCACCATCGATCGTAATGAGGTCGGGCCAATCAGGATTTCCTTGACGAGGTAATTGCGGATCTTCAGCATATTTTCGGAAGCGACGCCCGATGACTTCAGCAAGACTGGCAAAATCATCTGAATGTCCGATTGTCACTGTCGGATTTTTAATTTTGTAATGGCGATAGTGTTGCTTTGCTGGCAAACCATCAATAAACACAACTTGAGAAGCAACAGCATTTGACCCTTGGATGTGGGAGATATCGTAACCTTCTATACGATGGGGTAACTCGGGCAAATCCAAAATAGCGGCTAAATCTTGTATTGCTTCAGCGTTGGTTTCGCCCAATTTTTGCATCCTTTGCAATTCGTATTGAGCATTTCGTTCTACCATCTCAATTAACTCTGCCTTGACTTGTCGCTGGGGGGTCAAAATAGCCACTTTCCGCCCCTTTCGCTGAGTCAAAACATCTGCCAATATTTCCCCATCGGGCAACTCATACTGTACCAAAATCTCAGTAGGAATTTCTACTGGGTCTGCCATTTGATAATGTTCTTCTAAGACTCGTTGCAATATAGCCCCTAGTTCAGCATGAGCATCCGCAACAAATGCCAAACGTCCAACCAACTGACCGGCACGAATTTGGAATAATTGCGAGAAAATTCTGTCAATCGACAAGAGGAGGAACCTTCGGAAAAAACAGTAAAAATTCATACAGATATTCAAGCTGCTCTGACTGTTATCGGTAGACGTAATGCCGATAAAGACCTCCCCGACCAAAAAATTGATTTGCGGAATGCTGACATTCAGGGAGCAGACCTGCACAAAGCAAACTTGCACCAAGCAGACCTGCGGGGAGCAGACTTATGTGAAGCTGACTTACGCGGAGCCGATTTGTCCAAAGCAGATTTGGAGAATGCAAAACTAGAAGGGGCTATTTTGTACGAAGCCAAACTGCAATCAACTAACTTGAAGGAAGCTAACCTTTCAGGAGCAAATTTAAATCGAGCTTGGGTATGTGGAGCTAACCTGCGTGCAGCCAACCTATCCGGAACAAGTCTGCGTGGTGCTAACTTACAAGGAGCCAACCTTTATAAAGCTAATTTGTGCGGTTCAAATTTAAAAGTCGCCAACTTACAAGGGGCTAAGCTATTTCTTGCTAATTTACACGGGGCAAAACTTGGTAAAGCCAACTTGCAGGGAACGGGTTTGATTGGAGCCAATTTGCAACAAGCAAACCTGAATGGAGCCAATTTGCAAATGGCAAACTTGAATGCAGCTAAACTACAGTATGCTGAGGTGTTTTTTGCTAATTTGAGCGAGGCTAGCCTCCGAGAAGCTGACCTTAACGGAGCAAACCTTATGGGAACTAACTTACAATTGGCGATTCTTGATGAAGCTAACCTTTGTGGAGCAAACCTCATAGGAGCTAATCTGGATATGACAAACTTAAGTGATGTCAAACTAGATGGAGCTATCCTGACAGGGGTGAAGAATTTGGAACCGCATCAGGTTACAGTGGCTTCAGGTGATGTTACCACTCGCGTGCCGGAAAATGTCGAGCTACCACAAAATTGGACGCAAATCGGCTAAGTTATAGCAACTCACAAGCGCGATCGGCTGTCTCACAATTGATTTGGATTGTATATAGAACAGGGTGCGTCCCTTATTTCATCTCTTAATAAATAAGCAAGCAAAATAAGTAGGTCGGTAAGAAAAAAAGTAACTGGTGAGGGTCGTCCTTAGTCATTTGTCATTGGTCATTAGTAAGGGTTTTTCAACGAGCAATTTATTGACCGTTTTTGATGGAATTTTGCATTGAAGAGCATCGATAGCCCACAGACCTGATTTTTTGCTCCAGTCATAGAGCGGGTTTCAGCCTTTACTTTAGTAGTTCATTTGTTCGCGCCCCAAGGGCTGGCAGTGCCCACCCTACTAATACTTGCGACACCGCCTTAGTTCTGGTTTCTTTTCTCTGGGGTAAGCGCGATCGCATTAGAGCTAATGTACTATTATTGACGCAGATACTTGGTAAGTTACCCTATGAGCCAGCAAAACGATTAAAAAAATAGCAAACAGTTGGAAAACTTATGCTTCTATGAATAATGCTGTCATAGTGGAGCGTATATTAGTACTAGCAAAGTTTATATGAGACTTAATTGTAATCCTTACTACGAAACAAAATTCGGTGCTGCTTATTTGGGAAACAGTTTAGAATTAATGGCAGGTATTCCCGATGAAAGTATTGACCTGATTTGCACGTCTCCACCGTTTGCACTAGTTCGTAAAAAAGAATATGGAAATGTCGATGCCGATGAATATGTTGAATGGTTTAAAGATTATGCAGTACAGTTTTACCGTATTCTTAAACCGACAGGGTCACTAGTTATTGATATTGGCGGTAGTTGGATTAAGGGGATGCCAGTTCGTTCTCTTTATCACTTTGAATTAGTTGTTTCTCTGTGCAAAGCAAAAGAAAAAGGCGGACTTGGCTTTTATCTAGCACAAGAATTATATTGGTATAATCCAGCAAAACTCCCTACCCCGGCTGAATGGGTGACAGTTCGCAGGGAAAGAGTTAAAGATGCGGTAAATACAATTTGGTGGCTATCAAAGGAACCACATCCTAAGGCTAACAATAGAAGGGTTTTAAAACCTTACAGCAATGCAATGAAGAACCTTCTCAAGAATGGTTATAAACCTAAAGTTAGACCTTCAGGTCACGATATTTCCGATAAATTTGGAAACGACAGAGGAGGGGCTATTCCCCCAAATATTATTGATGGACGTTGCAGTGCAGATAAAGAAGAAATAGGACAACCTTTTCTGCCTCAAGAAATTTTATCTGAAGATTTAGCCCAACCCGTAAATGTAATTTCTGCCTCAAATACTGCTTCCAGCGAAATTCAAAGATGTGCAGGGGCAGTTGTCTTGTAGGGAACAGAACTACTTCCGGTAACGGGAACAGAGGTAGTTCGCAAACAGCAATTTTAGAAGTTGATGTCATTGTGTCCTAGGTATAAATTTATGTATCTTAAATAAATAATGTCGTCTGCTTTTCCCGTATTTTTTATATTCTATCATTTTGCATCTCAACCAAATAAAAAGCCCTGAAGAAATCTTTCTCAGGGCTTTGTTATTTTTGATACTTTTTTTCCCGTTAATGGTTAGTAGTTAGTGGTTAATATGATTCTTTATAAGACTACTAACTAACAACTACTAACTGATAATTACAATTTAACTTCAATATCCACGCCGGATGGTAGATCCAGTTTCATCAAAGCATCGATAGTCTTGGAAGAAGGCTGATAAATGTCAATAATCCGACGATGGGTACGAGTTTCAAAATGTTCTCGCGAATCTTTATCTACGTGGGGAGAGCGCAACACACAGTAGATTCGGCGCTTTGTTGGTAGGGGAATCGGTCCGATAGCTGTCGCATTAGTACGGTTAGCTGTATCTACAATCTTCTCGCAAGATGTATCCAGCAAGCGACGGTCAAAAGCTTGTAGGCGAATTCTAATCTTTTGCTGCTGTAGTGTTGCCATGTTTAATTGTCCAGGTTCTGATTGGGTTGGTTAGTGGTTAGTGGTTAGTGGTTAGTAGTTAGTAGAACAATTAACGACTAACGACTAACGACTAACTATTAACAATTTATCGAGGGACGCTAAAAAAGCAGAGATGTATTATACCATCTCTGCTCCTTTTTTAGTTAAGGTGCAAAGGTACTATTTGAGGATTTTGGAAACGACACCAGCACCGATGGTACGACCACCTTCACGAATAGCGAAGCGCATACCTTGCTCGATCGCGATCGCGTTGATCAGTTCAACAGTCACTTTAATGCGGTCACCGGGCATAACCATTTCTGCCGCACTGCCATCATCACTGGTGAAAGATTGGATGGTACCGGTTACGTCGGTTGTCCGAACGTAGAACTGAGGACGGTAGCCAGGGAAGAAGGGTGTTTTGCGACCACCTTCTTTTTCTGTCAACACGTACACTTCACCTTCAAATTGGGTGTTCGGTTAAAGGACCGACCGATATTCCTGTGGCTAAGATTGAATTTGATTCCCGCAAAGTTACTTCGGGGGATGTGTTCGTAGCCTTAC
Organism: Scytonema sp. NUACC21; assembly: GCF_054684315.1. Classification (NCBI taxonomy): domain Bacteria; kingdom Bacillati; phylum Cyanobacteriota; class Cyanophyceae; order Nostocales; family Scytonemataceae; genus Scytonema; species Scytonema sp. NUACC21. The sequence goes on from NZ_BAAFZH010000011.1 coordinate 7,852, forward strand.
GCGGGACACTAGCCAATGGACATGATTTTATAGAAAAAGCAATCACTTTGGGTGCTGTAGCGGTGGTATGTGATACGCTTCCCGAAACGCTTTTACCTCATATCACCTATATCCAAGTGGCCGATACCAATACGGCTTTGGCATGGATGGCGAATAACTTTTATGATAATCCTTCCACCAAATTACAATTGGTAGGCGTAACGGGAACAAATGGGAAGACAACCATTGCAACACTGTTGTATCAATTGTTTAAAAAAGCCGGATTCAAAGTCGGATTGCTTTCCACCGTAAAAGTGATGGTTGATACCCACGAGTTTCCAGCCACACATACCACGCCCGATTCCCTTACCATCAACCGGTATTTGGCTGAAATGGCCGAGGTGGGATGTGAATATTGTTTCATGGAAGTTAGTTCCCATGGGGTACACCAAAAACGAACCGAAGGATTGGTGTTCAAAGGAGGTGTTTTTACCAACTTAACCCATGATCATTTGGATTACCACAACACTTTCGCAGAATACCGTGATGTGAAAAAATCATTTTTTGATCATTTGCCCAAAACTGCTTTTGCACTCATCAATACCGACGATAAAAATGGTGCAGTTATGGTTCAAAACACCGGGGCCCGAACCCTTTCGTATGCCTTGAAATCTATGGCCGATTACAAAGCACAGGTGTTGGAAAATCAGTTGTCGGGGTTGCTTTTAAAAATCAACGAGCAAGAAGTATGGGTCAAATTAATCGGATCCTTCAATGCCTACAACGTTTTGGCCATTTATGGGGTTGCCATTGAGTTGGGACTCGAAAAATCAGAGGCTTTACGCCTTTTGTCTGAATTGGAGAGGGTTTCAGGACGCTTTCAGTTTGTGGTTTCGCCCAACCAAATTACAGCGATTGTCGATTATGCACACACGCCCGATGCCTTAGCCAATGTGCTGAAAACGATTGGCGACATTCGCACCCGCAACGAACAATTGATAACCGTAGTGGGGTGTGGTGGCGATCGCGACAAAACCAAGCGTCCGATTATGGCCAATATTGCCGCAGAACATATCGCGTAACATCCGGTCTACCAGAATTTCTAGGTGAAGCTCACCCATACCTGAAATTACGGTTTGGTTGGTTTCAGGATCGACATAGACGCGGAAGGTTGGGTCTTCTTCCGACAGAGATTGCAGAGCTTTGGACAGCTTGTCCATGTCGTTCTTGGTCTTGGGTTCAACCGCCACCGATATCACAGGCTCGGGAATATACAGGGATTCCAGAATGACTGGTGCATTGTCATCACATAGCGTGTCACCTGTCAAGGTATCTTTCAATCCCAAAGCTGCTCCCAAATCGCCGGCTCTGAGTTCTTCAACGTCAAGCCGCTCATCCGCTTTTAACACCACCAAACGAGAAATCCGTTCTTTCTTTCCTTTGGTAGCATTGAGAACGTAACTGCCCTTCTTTAGAACACCAGAATATACGCGAACGAAGGTCAGACGACCATAGGGGTCTGCCATGATTTTGAAAGCTAACGCTGAGAGGGGTTCGTTATCGTCAGCACGCCGTTCAACAGTTTCACCAGAAGATACTGTACCTTGAATTGGTGGTACGTCAATTGGTGCGGGTAGGTAATCCACTACTGCATCCAATAGCAACTGTACGCCTTTGTTTTTGAATGCGGAACCACAAAGCATCGGCACGATCGTACCTGCAATTGTGCCTTTCCGCAGCGCTGTGCGAATTTCTTCTTCAGTAAGTTCTTCACCCTCGAAGTACTTGTTCATCAGCTCATCGTCAGTTTCCGCTACTGCTTCAATCAGCTTGGTGCGGTACTCTTCCACTTGAGCTGCCATATCTTCGGGAATGGTTGTTTCCTGAATATCAGTTCCTTGGTCATTGGTGTAGATGTATGCGATCATCTTCACCAAGTCAACGATCCCTTTGAAATCACTTTCACTGCCTATAGGCAACTGAATGGGAATGGCATTTGCCCGCAGGCGATCGCGTACTTGATCGTAAACTTTATAGAAGCTCGCGCCCGTGCGATCCATCTTGTTAACAAACACAATGCGAGGCACTTTGTAGCGCTCTGCTTGACGCCATACAGTTTCTGTTTGGGGTTGCACGCCTCCTACAGAACACAGCACTGTAATAACACCATCTAGCACCCGCATGGAACGCTCTACTTCTATTGTGAAGTCTACGTGTGCTAACGGTTTAGACTACGCCTTTACCCAAGGGGAAGACACGGTGTTAGCTGCAATGGCGGCGCGTTGTCCGGATAAAGCCCCTGTAGTAGAAGCTGAGAAAGAAGAGCGCAATGGCATTAAAAAGCTGCTCAATTTTGGTAAGAAAAAAGAAGAGGTTGCCAAGGAAGAATCTGAGTATGCGGATCACCTACCTCTGGTGCTTTTTGGCTCTCTTCCCGATCCCGTCGTCACTCAATTAACCCTAGAACTTAAGAAGCAAGGTATTAAAGTTTCTGGTTGGCTACCTTCCAAGCGCTTTACCGAACTTCCCGTTATTGAAGAAGGGTATTACGTCGCTGGTGTCAACCCCTTCCTCAGCCGAACTGCGACTACCTTAATGCGTCGTCGCAAATGCAAGCTGATTGGCGCACCTTTCCCTATCGGACCTGATGGTACCCGTGCTTGGATTGAGAAAATCTGCTCGGTGTTTGGCATCACTCCCAAAGGATTGGATGAACGGGAAGCCCAAATTTGGGAAAGTTTAGAAGATTATATAAAACTGATTCGCGGCAAATCCGTCTTTTTCATGGGCGATAACTTGCTGGAAGTTTCCCTAGCAAGATTCTTGGTGCGGTGCGGTATGACCGTTCCTGAAGTAGGTATCCCTTACATGGATAAGCGCTACCAAGCTGCTGAACTGGCATTGTTAGAAAAGACTTGCCAAGAAATGGGTGTACCTCTGCCCAAGATTGTGGAAAAGCCGGACAACTACAACCAAATTCAGCGCATTTACGAATTGAAACCCGATTTGGTGATTACCGGTATGGCTCATGCTAACCCCTTGGAAGCAAGGGGTATCAACACCAAGTGGTCTGTCGAGTTCACCTTTGCTCAAATTCACGGCTTTACCAATGCGCGTGATATTCTTGAGTTGGTCACTCGTCCTCTGCGCCGGAATAACAACCTCAAAGATTTGGGCTGGGATAAGTTGGTGAAGGAAGAAGCTAAGATTTAGAAAATAAATTTAATATTTAAAACCCCGGTTTGTTCAAGAAACTGGGGTTTTTTTGTTATCAAACTCGCATTTGGTATGAAACTGAGGAAGTCTTTGATAGTGAACAGCCAGTGCGTTGCTCTCTTTAAGCGCGTTGAAGCACAGGAG
>NZ_BAAFZH010000012.1:0-11771 GCF_054684315.1 Scytonema sp. NUACC21
GTACAATTCTAACGTGCATCGTGGCGTCCATACTCTGAGTGCTAAAGCAACTGAAGCTTACGAAGCATCCAGAGATAAACTTGCTGCTTTTGTGAATGCTGCATCGCGTCAGGAAATTGTTTTTACCCGTAACGCCACTGAGGCCATTAACTTGGTTGCTTACAGTTGGGGAATGAACAATTTGCAACCGGGAGATGAGATTATCCTCTCGGTGATGGAACACCACAGTAATTTAGTCCCCTGGCATTTTGTAGCGCAAAAAACAGGCGCAGTACTGAAGTTTGTGGAACTGACACCAGAAGAAACCTTTGATTTGGAACAGTTTAAGAACCTGGTTTCTGACAAAACAAAGTTGGTGTCCGTGGTGCATGTTTCTAATACGTTGGGCTGTATTAACCCAGTGAAAGAGATTTGCGCGATCGCACACAAGTACGGTGCCAGAGTATTAATTGATGCTTGCCAAAGTGTTCCCCATATGCCCATCAACGTCCAGCAAATTGACTGTGACTGGTTAGTGGCTTCCGGGCACAAAATGTGCGCTCCAACAGGAATTGGCTTTTTGTACGGCAAATTAGAACTGCTGCGATCGATGCCTCCCTTCTTTGGTGGTGGAGAGATGATTGCTGATGTCTTTTTAGACAAGTCAACCTACGCAGATTTACCGCATAAATTTGAAGCAGGTACTCCAGCCATTGCAGAAGCCATTGCTATTGGTGCAGCTGTAGACTACCTCACCAGCATTGGCATGGATAAAATTTATTCTTACGAATCAGAATTGACTGGCTATCTTTTTGAGAAGCTACAGCAAATTCCTGGGATTCGCCTGTATGGTCCATTACCTAAAGTAGCAGGTTTGGGAAGAGCAGCTCTTGCTTCCTTTACAGCAAAAGAAGTCCACGCCAACGACATCTCCACACTGTTAGACCAAGAAGGTATCGCTATCCGTTCCGGTCACCATTGTACTCAACCATTACACCGTCACTTAAATATTGCAGCAACTGCACGGGCAAGTTTATCGTTCTACAATACCCGTGAAGAGATTGATATTTTTGTGAAGGCGTTGAAGGAAACTTTGGATTTCTTTGGCAGTTTTGAACAAAGATGTTGAGCGCAGTCCCTACCTATAAGGAAGTTTAGGTAGGGTTAGCGGCAAAGTACAGCCCGGATTAGCCGAAGCAATTAACTCCGCACCAGTATTCAACAAATTCTGCGCCTTTTGCCTGCCCAATTCTTCAGCAACTTCTGGTTGTAGCATATTGTAAACACCTGCACTACCACAACATATGGCAGCATCAAGGGGTTCGCGCAGTTTTACTCCGGGAATTTGCCGCAATACCTGACGGGGTTGGACGCTAATCTTTTGACCGTGCAATAGATGGCAAGCATCTTGATAAACTACTGTCAGGGGTTTATCGGTGAGGGGAGACAGTTTCGCTGTTAAGCCAACATTTGCCAAAAACTCCTGTACATCTCTGACCTTAGCAGCAAACTGCTTAGCTTTTTCCCGATACTCTGGGTCATCTTCTAACATATGACCGTATTCTTTCAAAGTATGACCGCAACCGGCAGCGTTAATAATGATAAAATCAACACCAGTATCGGCAAAGCTATCAATCATGCGCCTTGCCAGTGCTTTGGCTTGTTCTGTTTGCCCTTGGTGTTCGGGAAGTGCTGCACAACAGCCTTGTGTCTTGGGAATCACTACCTCACAACCATTTGCCGTCAAAACTCTCACGGTGGCTTCATTGACTGGGGAGAAAAACAGCCTTTGCACGCAACCCAAAATCATCCCTACTCGGTAGCGTTTTTCACCTCGGGCACGAATAACACGGGGCAAATTATTTTGAAATGATTTTAAAGTAATTTCTGGCAGGATTGATTCCATTGCTGCCAACCGAGGAGATACTGTTTTTAACAACCCAGTTCCCCTAACCAGTTTTTGCAAACCCAATTTCTGATAAACAAACAATGGAACCAGCAAAACCCTTAAAATGTTCGGATAGGGAAACAGGGAAAATATGAGTTGACGGAATAGGCGGTCTGGCAAACTGCGCTTATAATTTCGTTCAACCTGGTGACGGGTTGCAGAAATCAACTTGTCATACTGCACTCCAGAAGGACAAGTGGTCACACAAGCAAGACATCCCAAACAAGTATCAAAATGCTGTGCGGTTGCAACATTCAGAGGAATTTCACCCTCATTAATTCCATCCATTAAATAGATACGCCCTCGTGGCGAATCCATCTCTTTCCCAAGCACCCTGTAGCTTGGACAAGTGGAGAGACAAAACCCACAATGAACACAAGACCTGTTATGGGAATTTGTAAGGTGAGTCCGCAAGAGTATCCCAACATTACCTGTCGTAATATTGATGTAGTCATTCCTGAATCAAAAACACCCCAAAAAAATCAACTTATAGACCAACTCTTAGCAGAACTCACTCAAACAGCATCTGAGAACATGGTTGCCTACCGTGGCAAACACCGTTGGGTGCAAACTTTTGAACCAATACAACTTGAGGAGCCAGATGAGGAAACAATTCCCATCAGGGAAGAAGGAGTATATTTAATTACTGGTGGTTTGGGAGAGATTGGTTTGGTACTAGCAGAGTATCTGGCACAGAAAGCACACGCCAAACTCATCTTAACAGGGCGTTCCGGTCTGCCCGCAAAACAAGAGTGGTCTCAATGGCTAGCGACTCATGATGAAAACAATAATATCAGTCGTAAAATCAAGAAAGTGCAAGCATTAGAAGCATTGGGTGCTGAGGTGCTAATTTGCCGCGCCGATGTTGCGAATCTCGAACAAATGCAAGCAGTGATGACTCAAGCTTCAGAGCGCTTTGGTCAGGTTCATGGCGTCATCCATGCAGCAGGGATAAAGTTGTTTTGCAGTGTTCAACAGATAAGTAAAACTGAGTGTGAAAGTCAATTAAGCTCAACAGGCTATGGATTATTTGTATTAGAAAATATCTTACAAGGAAAAGAGCTTGATTTCTGCATAATAATATCCTCATTAGCATCTGTTTTAGGGGTACTGGGCATGGCTGCCTATCCAGCAGCGCACATATTCACGGATGCTTTTGTACATAAACACAATCAAACAAGTCTTGTTTCTTGGTTAAGTATCAATTACGACCGTTGGATTACTCAAAAATCTTTGGAATCAGTGACTGTGCTCAAAGGTGCGGACTCAATGATGACACGGCAAGAAGGTCTAGAGGTTTTTAAACGCGCCTTATCTACAGGTATGACTCAAGTTGTGACATCAACTGTAGATTTGCAAGCTAGCATTAAAAGATGGGTCAAGCTTGAATTGGATGTAGACTCACAACTTCAAGAAAAAGCTACTTCCTCTTCTTTTTACTCAAGACCCAATTTAGATAATGCCTATGTTGCTCCTAGAAATGAGGTAGAGCAAACCATTGCTAATATTTGGCAAGAACTTCTTGGTATTGAGCAAGTAGGCAATCTAATTGTACCTGTCCTGAAGGAAACACGCGGACAATCCGCCAAAACTCTTGTTTTAATCCGACTTTGCGGCAACTAATACAACGTCGGTAATTTGGTTTCATTTGCTGAAAATGCTAATTGCTAATTGCCAAGCCCTGAGTTAACTGCCATTTAGTACTTCACTCAATAGCATAGTGGCTTCCCAGCACTGTTGTTGTCTTACTTCAAATTTCAATCTCTGTCGTCATCATCTTCATCATCTTCATCATCCAGTTCTGAGTCCTCCTCATTTGGGTCGAGTTCATCCTCAAGTTCATCTTTAGTTTCATCTTCAAAATCGTCCTCAAGTTCATCTTTTGTATCATCTTCAAAATCATCCTCAAGTTCATCCAGGTCAGAATCATCTGCTTCTAGGGCTGCTTTTGCTCTTGCTGCTGCAAATTTGGCATCTTCTGCTGCTGCGTCGTATTTAGCTTTGTCTTTGATATCAATTTTCCAACCCGTAAGTTTTGCAGCTAAACGAACATTTTGTCCTTCTTTACCAATAGCCAAACTTAATTGATCCTCTGCCACTAACACGTGAGTTTGCCTCGTTTCTGGGTCCATAAGACGCACCTCATCAACTCGTGCTGGACTCAAGGCATTTGCAATGTAAGTTGCTGGATCTGGTGACCAACGAATCACGTCTATTTTTTCACCGCGCAATTCATTAACAACAACTTGAATCCGCGATCCCCGTGCTCCAATACAAGCACCCACTGGGTCTACATCCCGGTCTAATGTATCGACAGCAATCTTAGTTCTGGGTCCTACGTGACGGGAGGGAGGATTTGCTTCTCTTGCTACAGCTACAATTCTGACAACTTCATCTTCAATTTCCGGAACTTCATTCGCAAAGAGTTCAACAACCAAACCCGCATCAGCCCTAGAAACGAGTAACTGTGGACCGCGTTGCTGACCTTGAGAGACTTTCTTGAGGTGAACTTTAAAGGTAGCATTTGCTCTATAGTTATCATTTGGCAATTGTTCCCGCTTTGGTAGTTCCGCTTCTACCTCTGGCTGACCCAAGCTACTTCTTACTGCCATGATGACAGACTGTCTCTCAAAACGCAGGACTCTGGCTTGCAGTATCTCGCCTTCTAATTCTTGAAACTCTTCTTGAACCATTTGGCGCTGTTGATTCCTTAAAGTAAGCTCCCTCAATTTTCTTTTCCAAGGCTTTGGAAATGTTAATTCCCTTGCCATCCATAAACTCAATGAGGATGTAGTCGGGACGATCTGGATGTACCCGCACGTGAATACCACCAGTGACTGGCATCGTAGGTATTACCGTGCGAGTGATGGGAATAGCGGTTGCATCCAAGTTCTGAATATCAACACCGACTGACATCAAACCAGCAATCAATGACCTAGTGACCATGCGGGAGACATTGCGCTGGTCGCGGGAAACCGTCACTAGAGAACCTGGTTTTAAAATAGAACCATATGCGGCTCCTAACTTCACGGCAAATTCTGGGGTGATGTCAATATTTGCCAATCCTTGTACGCCACGTTGCCCGAATAAATTGCGTTGTGCTGTATTACCCCAAATCAAGTTAATATTCAAAATTGCCCCAGACTCAATCTTTTTGCTGGGCCAAACCCGCACAAAGGGGCTAATTTGGGCTTCTTCTCCCACCGTTGACAGTGAACCGACTATAGCACCTTCCAAAACATGAGCGCGACGGTCTACACGTGCTCCACGGCAAATAGCGCAAGCTGATAAATGGGCTTCGTCTCCAATTATACCTCCATTCCAAATGATAGGACGCTTGAGATTGGCATCAGCGCCAATGGTAACGTTATCTCCAATGACCGTTCCGGCTTCAATCACGACTCTTGCTCCAATGCGGCAATTGTCCCCTATAACCGATGGAGCTTCAATCTGTGCTGTCGGTTCAATGTAAGTATTTTGACCTATCCAAATTCCCGGTGATTCTTCTTTGTATGCAAAGTCTAGTTTGACTCTGCCATGTAACGCATCATACTGAGCCTCACGATAAGCATCTAAGTGACCAACATCACACCAGTAACCTTGAGCAATGTAACCGTACATTGGCTCATTCTTCGCCAGTAGCAGGGGAAACAATTCTTTTGAAAAGTCGCTCTCTTGATTGGCTGGCAAATATTCCAAAACTTCTGGTTCCAAAATGTAGGTACCAGTATTCACAGTGTCGGAAAAAATTTCACTGGTGGAGGGTTTCTCCAAAAATCGTCGAATTCGATTTTCCTCGTCAGTAATAACTACCCCAAACTCAATTGGATTGGGAACACGAGTCAAAATCAAAGTTGCTTTTGATTTCTTTTGGGAGCAATTGGTCGTCCACTGGTCACGGGTTTAGTTGCTGCGGGTCACGAAGTGATTGGAATGACTCTAACATCAGAAAAAGCTCATGTTCTTACCAAACTGGGCGCAAAAGCCGTAGTGGTTGATGCTTTTGACGCAGTAGCTGTCCGTACTGCCATGACCAACGCTCAGCCCGAAGTGGTCATTGAGCAATTGACTTCTCTACCTCAGACCTATACGCGAGCATCAATGACTGCGGCGGCTGAACTAGATGCTCGATTGCGGCGGGAGGGCGGTGCGAATGTACAAGCGGCGGCTCAAGCGGCTGGTGTGCGTCGTTATATTATCCAGTCCAGTGCGTTTTGGTATGCTTCTGGTTCGGGACTGGCGACAGAAGAAACACCATTTGCCTTTGATGCAACGCCTGCAATAGCATCCGGTACTCGTGTATACGCTGATACTGAACATCGAGTCCTTTCAGCAACCAATCTCGAAGGGATCGTTCTCAGATATGGCTTCTTCTACGGAAGAGGAACTTGGTTCGCAAAAGATGGAGATGTAGCCAACCAAGTCCGTCAACAGCAATACCCAATTGTGGGAGAAGGAAAAGGAGTTTGGTCTTGGGTTCATATTGAAGACGTTGCTGATGCCACCATTGCAGCAGTGCATCAAGGTACCCCCGGTATTTACAACATCAATGATGACCAACCAGTCGAACTACGAGTGTGGTTATCTGCTTTGGCTCGTTGGCTGGGTGCTCAACCACCTGTTCACGTGACTGAAGAACAAGCAGAACGTGCTCAAGGTTCAGACGCGGTTTACTACGCCAACCACCTGCGTGGAGCATCAAACGCTAAAGCAAAACGAGAACTGAATTGGCAACCCAGACCACTCGAATGGCTTGCAGAAATTTCCGCTAATAGTGTAGAGTCGGGCAACCACGAAACTTCGTTTTACCGTACCAACTTGATTTTACCATAATGTTGCTGCGCTTTTTATACTGGTTTCGCTTACCCCACCTAAAATGTCAATTTTTTTAGAGTATTTTTAGGTGGGGACTGCGCGAAACATCTTTGTTCAATAGTTTCTCAATACCTTTTTACTTACAGGAATGCGTTTCCACAAATCGGTAAGCTCAATGGTATCGAAGAATGCTACTACCTTGACAATACGCCCGTTTTTCATGGTCATATACCAGGAATAGGTGTAATCATCTCGGAACGAGATTTTTCTGAGTTAACCGCTAAGGCAATCGGTGTATTAAAGCCAAGTGTTTCTGCTAAGTACTCACTATAGCTAATTTCGGGCACATCAACAAATTTTCCGACTTTTTCTATGAGAGTAATATCAAATTTTTCTCGAATCGATTCAATATCAAATTGACTGTAAGTCATTGACTAATTGTAGTATTTTCTAGAATTGTAATGTTGATTGTCATTTGTCATTCGTCATTTGTCATTTGTTCATTTTGCCGAACATTAATAAATGATTGGAGACAAAATTTACAAGTTAAGTAGGTGGTCGGAAATAAACAAAAAGGTGAGGAATTGGTGGGCAGTGCCCACCCTACAAAAAGATGCCGTAAACCATTACCAATGACAAATGACAAATGACCAATGACCAAGGACTAATGACAAATGACAATTTTCAAGCCAAAAGACAAGCAATTGGGAAAATCAAATATTCCAGGAAAAACAGTTTCCAAATAAATTGATAAAATCCAGCAATTTGGCTTTTTTCTTGCAAGTTAACATTTCGGCTTCGCCTCCACATGAAAACTAAGGCTATCAGTTGAGTTACAATCAAGAAGATAGAGTTAACTTCAGCTAATCTCAACAACCCTACCAAAATCATACCCGCATAACAAATAGTTAATACCCAAAGTGCAAGATTAAAGACTGTTTGTTTACCAAGTTTGATGGTAAAAGTATCAATATTGTACAGCAGGTCTCCTTCCAGATCGGGAATATCTTTAAAGATAGCGATCGCAAAGGTAAACACTAGAATAAAGATTGTCAGAGCCCAAACTGTAGATGGAATTTGCCAAGCTCCAAAATTTCGGTTTTCTACATTAAACACCCAACTAAAGTGCAAAAACAGACCTAAATTGACTATTGCCCCACGTACAGAGAAGATGCAAATAGCTGCCCAAAAGGGAAAGCGTTTCAAGCGGATTGGTGGTAAAGAATAAGCCGTTCCAATTGCTAAACTAATAGCCACCATACCAAACAAAAACGGTCCTTGAAGAACTGATAGTAATAGTGCCAAAATACCAGTTGTTCCCACAATAAATTTTCCTACTTTCAAGGAAAATTCTCCAGAAGCAAGAGGTAAATGAGGTTTATTAATCTTATCAATTGCCACATCTTCAATTTGATTCAATCCCACAATATATCCCCTGTAGCTGTACGCTCGAATCTCAAGTCACGGTTATTTTGACAAAGCTGAAAAAATTGCTCGTCAGTTAAGTCAATATTTAATTCGAGGGGAGCAGGTAAATTGACGGTATGAGTGTTCATATTATCTGTTGTGATAGCGATCGCTCAGGGGACTGGCTTTGGAAGAACGAAACCCAATAATAAAATTACACCTAATTTCTTTTCCCAATAACTCAAAGAAAGTTTCCTTGTCTATACCAATATCTTGAATCATGCCCATTAAAGTCCCTAGTTTTAAGTCTTTTCCCGAATGAATAGGAAAAACAACCCTTTGTCCATGACTATCCTTATAAATAGCATGACTACCCTTTTAACGGTCAAGATAAAAACCTAATTTTTCGATGACTTTGATAAATTCTTTTGCTTTGACACTGGGAACGTTACTCATGCCAAGATACTTAATGACTTCACAATTAAATCTTCTTTTGGAATTAACTGATTATCAGCCTTTAAACTTTCAATATATAATTCAATTGCTTCTGTAATATTCTCAATGGCTTCTTCAAAAGAATCTCCTTGAGAATGACAACCTTTTAAGATAGGGCAAAAAGCGTGATAACCTCCATCTGGTTCTTTTTCCAGAATAACTCTGTAATTGTAAATTTGTTTATTGTTGTTTTCCATATGTTTTTAAATTGTTTGTGGTCTACTTACTTTTAACTTAGACTGATTTCATTGTATCAAAATATGATGACTTTCAAGTCAATGAAATATGTCGGTAGGAGCGCAAGACCTTAAGCCCCCACAAATACTCTTTTTTATACTAATGATATTTGATACCATTTGTAAAATTTCAACTTCTTGATTGGGAAGATAAATTTCTACCTGCTACTGTTGGCGATTAATTAACTATCCCAACCTTGCGCCATTATCCATATATTCCCTCATTTTGGCGCGTGTTTTTTCCAGGGAATTACTGGGGGAGATTAATTCAACCACAAAATCGGGACATAAAGGAGCAAATCTTTCTTTTTCGCAATCGCTGGTCGTGGTTTCACAAGCAAATTACGATCTACAAGATTGTAGTCGGGCGAAGCTATATCCGAAGCGCCTGTTGAAACGTCTTGATAGCATCCACATGAGTCACCATATTGATGCAACGTAACAACAAATCCAGATCCATCCCTTTGACTTCCTCACTACTGGAAACCCGAGGAGCATGGCTAAAATTTGAAACAGACCGTAATGACCTGGTGTGGGTAAGAATTGACAAAACCCGCAAACTGTCAGCACAAGTTCTCCTCAAAGCTTTAGGGTTATCAGACAACGAAATTTTTGACGCATTGCGTCACCCAGAATACTTTCAAAAAACCATTGAAAAAGAAGGGCAATTCTCAGAAGAAGAAGCCCTAATGGAGTTGTATCGCAAACTCAGACCGGGCGAACCACCCACGGTATTGGGAGGACAGCAACTGTTAGACTCCCGCTTCTTCGATCCCAAACGCTATGACCTGGGTCGCGTGGGACGGTATAAGCTCAATAAAAAACTGGGTCTGCAAGTGCCAGAAACAGTGCGAGTTCTGACACCGCAAGACATTTTGGCTTCCGTAGATTACCTGATTAACCTGGAGTTTGATATCGGCAGTACCGATGATATTGACCACCTGGGTAACCGTCGGGTAAGAAGCGTGGGTGAATTGCTGCAAAACCAAGTGCGGGTGGGTCTCAACAGATTAGAACGGATTATTCGCGAAAGAATGACCGTATCAGATGCAGAAGTGTTGACCCCAGCTTCCTTAGTGAACCCCAAACCTTTGGTAGCGGCAATTAAGGAATTCTTTGGTTCCTCGCAATTGTCCCAGTTCATGGATCAGACCAACCCTCTGGCAGAACTGACCCACAAACGCCGTTTGTCAGCACTCGGACCTGGCGGTTTAACTCGGGAACGGGCAGGTTTTGCAGTGCGAGATATTCACCCGTCTCACTACGGGCGTATTTGTCCGGTGGAAACCCCAGAAGGTCCAAACGCTGGTTTGATTGGTTCTTTGGCAACTCACGCTCGTGTTAACCAATACGGCTTCTTGGAAACTCCCTTCCGGTCGGTAGAAAATGGGCGGGTACAGTTTGATAAGTCGGCTGTCTACATGACCGCAGATGAAGAAGACGATTTGCGGGTGGCAGCGGGGGATGTACCCGTAGATGAAAATGGCTACATCATTGGACCGTCGGTTACAGTTCGATATCGCCAGGAATTCTCCACTACAACACCAGAGCAGGTGGACTACGTAGCAGTGTCTCCGGTGCAGATTGTGTCGGTTGCTACAAGTATGATTCCCTTCCTAGAGCACGACGACGCTAACCGCGCACTCATGGGATCGAATATGCAACGGCAAGCAGTACCCATGCTCAAGTCTCCGACCAAAGCTCGTACCATTCGCAACTACCTGCCTGCGGGTTATCGGGTGGAAGCGTCTATGGGTCATGTGCGCGATCTGCCCCAATCAGCTAGTGAAATTCCCGCCACTGTTAAAGGGGAAAAATGGGCGCAGCTCGGGGTAAATGTAGACGCCGACTTTGAACCACTGTATGTAGTCCCTAAAGATAAGAAAAAAGTTGTCACCCAACTTAAAGACGCCCTAAAAGAAGTGGATGAACTCATCCTGGCTACAGACGAAGACCGGGAAGGAGAAAGCATCAGCTGGCACTTGTACCAGCTGCTGAAGCCAAAGGTTCCTACAAAGCGGATGGTGTTTCACGAAATCACTCAAGACGCCATCAAAAAAGCCTTAAAAAACTGCCGTGACATTGACGAACAATTGGTTCGCGCTCAAGAAACGCGGCGGATTTTGGATCGGCTTGTAGGTTACACCCTGTCTCCCTTGCTGTGGAAAAAAATTGCTTGGGGATTATCTGCAGGACGCGTACAGTCGGTAGCCGTGCGGCTTTTGGTTAATAAAGAACGTCAGCGCCGTGCTTTCCGCCAAGGTTCCTACTGGGATTTGAAGGCTACGTTGCTCCCTCCTGCTTCAACAAAAGGCTCGGCATTTACCTCCCAACTCATCACATTAAAAGGGATTAGGCTAGCAAACGGTGGTGACTTCGATCCCGCAACAGGAAAAATTCCTGGCGAGCGCAATGTCGTTCTCCTTAACCAAGAGCAAGCAGAAGCCCTAAGAGAAGAGCTTTTAGGAAAAACCTGGAAAGTTACAGATTTAGAGGAACGCCCGGTCACGCGCAAACCCGCGCCGCCGTTTACCACCTCGACACTGCAACAAGAATCTAACCGCAAACTGCGCCTTTCAGCACGGGATACAATGAGGATTGCCCAAAGTTTGTACGAGCAGGGATACATTACCTATATGCGTACAGACTCGGTACATTTGTCAGACCAAGCCATTGCTGCTGCCCGTGACTGCGTAGAAAAGCTTTATGGGAAGGAATACCTTAGCCCGCAAGCGCGGCAGTATACCACCAAATCAAAAGGCGCACAAGAAGCACACGAAGCCATTCGTCCTGCGGGTAGCACCTTCCGAACCCCTCAAGAAACTGCTTTAAGCGGTCGGGAATTGCAGTTGTACGACCTCATTTGGAAGCGGACTGTTGCCTGTCAAATG
>NZ_BAAFZH010000013.1:0-12486 GCF_054684315.1 Scytonema sp. NUACC21
AAATGGAAAGTGATGGTGAGATTGTGGATCAGTATCAGGGAGATGGGTTGATTATCTCTACACCCACTGG
Source organism: Scytonema sp. NUACC21 (assembly GCF_054684315.1). NCBI lineage: Bacteria > Bacillati > Cyanobacteriota > Cyanophyceae > Nostocales > Scytonemataceae > Scytonema > Scytonema sp. NUACC21. The sequence goes on from NZ_BAAFZH010000013.1 coordinate 71, forward strand.
TTCAACAGGTTACACTGTTTCTGCCAACGGTCCGATCGTGCATGATGGAATGGAGGCGATTACCGTCACTCCTATTTGTCCCATGAGTCTTTCGAGTCGCCCCCTGATTTTACCCCCTGGTTCCGTTGTCAGCGTTTGGCCCTTAGGTGATTACGATTTAAGTACCAAACTGTGGACTGACGGGGTCTTAGGGACTTCAATTTGGCCCGGTCATCGTGTTGATATACGCATGGCAGATGCTCGGGTTAAGTTCATTATTTTACGCGAAAATAACTCCTACTACCAGACGTTGCGTGAAAAATTGCTGTGGGCAGGTACGCGAATTCACTACAGTAGTAACAACCAGGCAAATTAATTTTTTGCAACGTTATCGGTAATTCTTCTGAATTGTATCCAAAAGTTGCAATCTCATTTTGTAACTCATCTCACGTAGGGTGGGCACCGCCCACCTTATTAGTACCCTGTACTCATCTCACGTAGGGTGGGCACCGCCCACCTTATTAGCACCGCCCACCTTATACCGTTTCACGAAAAGGATGATACGAATAGATAGTGTAGAGACGCTTCAAACAGCGCGTCTTTACAGAATTTATATGTATCATGATTAACGTGAAATGGTATTATTAGTCTCCTGTACTCATCTCATGTAGGGTGGGCACCGCCCACCTTATTGGTATGTTGTACTAATGAAAAACGCTGTAATTTATTTTTAATAATTCTTAAAAAGTATCAAAATATACTTTTCTTTCGAGAAATATAACACTAAGATTTCAATTCGATGATTAATACTTTCAGCCGCATACATATTTAGCTGATTCATTTAAAGCAAAATAATTTAAATATGACAAGACAATTTAATCGACGTAAGTTTTTAGTTTACGGTTCTGCTTCCTTTGGTGCAAGTATTTTGTTAAAGGGTTGTACTAACAACTCTGCAACTAGTAGCACAGAAACTACAGCGCCTGGTGCTTCTCCTACTGCTGCCACAGTCAGTGCTTCTAATACTGGAAACACAATTAAAGTAGGAATTTTGCATTCTCTCAGCGGGACAATGGCAATTAGTGAAAAAAGTGTTGTAGATGCTGAGAAATTAGCAATTAAAGAAATTAACGCCGCTGGTGGTGTTTTAGGCAAACAAATTGAAGCAAAGGATTAGCTTACGCACAACAAAAACCGAATCTAATTGAGAAAGTAAGATCGCTTACCAAGCTAGTTATTTTTTTGCCCCCTAACCTAAAAAAACTAGCACTCTCAAAAGCGCTCTTCTTCGCTAGCGAGATTCAGGATCAGTATAATCGTGCCAATGCCCTAAGTAATTTAGTGGACAAACTGCCACCAGAGTTGTTACCAGGGGCTTTGACTGCGGCTAGAGGAATTAAGGATAAGCGTTATCGTGCCAGTGTTCTAAGCTTCTTCACCAACAAACTGCCAGAATTGTTAAGTGAGGCACTGGCTGCTGCTAGGGAAATTCAGGATAAGCGTTATCGTGCCAATGTCCTAAGCTTCTTAACCGACAAACTGCCAGAATTGTTAAGTGAGGCACTGGCTGCTGCTAAGGAGATTCAGGATGAGCATAATCGCGCATATGCCCTAATCCCTTTGGCTGAGAAACTGCCTCCGGAATTGTTAAGTGAGGCACTGGCTGCTGTGAGGCAGATTCAGGATGAGAGACATCGCGCATATGCTCTAAGTAATTTTGCTGCTCACCTGTCATCCGAATTACTACGAAAGACACTGGCTGCTGCTCTTGAGATTCAGAATGATGATGACTATCGCGACATTATTATAAGTAATTTATCTGAAAACTTGTCGTCAGAATTGTTAAGTGAGGCACTGGCTTCTGTGAGGCAGATTCAGGATGAGTATAATCGCGCCAATGCCCTAAGTAGTTTGGCTGAGAAACTGCCAGAATTGTTAAGTGAGGCACTGGCTGCTGCTAAGGAGATTCAGGATGAGTATAATCGCGCCGATGCCCTAATTCGTTTGGCTGAGAAACTGCCTCCGGAATTGTTAAGTGAGGCACTGGCTGCTACTAGGGAGATTCAGGATGAGTATAATCGCGCCAATGCCCTAAGTAGTTTGGCTGAGAAACTGCCACCGGAATTGTTAAGTGAGGCACTGGCTGCTGCTCTTGAGATTCAGGATGAGTATAATCGCACCAAAGCCCTAAGTAGTTTGGTTGAGAAACTGCCACCGGAATTGTTAAGTGAGGCACTGGCTGCTGCTAAGGAGATTCAGGATAAGTTTTATCACGCCGAATATAAGTTTTATCACGCCGAAGCCGTAAGTAGTTTGGTTGAGAAACTGCCACCGGAATTGTTAAGTGAGGCACTGGCTGCTGCTCTTGAGATTCAGGATGAGTATAATCGCACCATTGGCACTCAAGCGGCAACAGAAATTTTACTATCTGGGTTAGAGAAATTGGAGTATCGGGGATACGATTCTGCGGGAGTTGCCACAATATGGGAAGGTGAAGTTAATTGTATCCGGGCAAAAGGCAAGCTTTACAACCTGCGTTCCAAGCTAGAACAAGTAGAAACCCCCGCTCAAATTGGTATCGGTCACACCCGTTGGGCAACTCACGGCAAACCTGAAGAGTACAATGCCCATCCGCATATGGATACAGCAATGCGTGTGGCAGTGGTGCAGAATGGTATTGTAGAAAATTATCGCGAATTGCGGGAGCATTTAAAAGCACGGGGATGTCAGTTCCGTTCGGAAACGGATACAGAGGTTATTCCCCATCTCATTGCCCAATATCTGAAAGAACCTCCCACTCCGCCCCTCCCCTACTCGCCGTCTCCTTTCCTTGAAGCTGTTCGCCATGTTGTTAATAAACTGGAAGGGGCTTTTGCGATCGCAGTTGTTTGTGCTGATTATCCGGATGAACTCATAGTGGTTCGACAGCAAGCACCGTTGGTGATAGGTTTTGGTCAAGGGGAATTTTTCTGTGCTTCTGATACGCCAGCGATCGTTTCCCACACTCGTGCAGTGTTACCTCTAGAAAATGGAGAAATGGCACGCCTGACACCCTTAGGAGTAGAGATTTACAATTTTGCTGGTGAAAGGTTAAAGAAACAGCCCCGCTTGCTTAACTTGAATCCCACAATGGTAGAAAAGCAGGGATTCAAGCACTTCATGCTCAAGGAAATCTACGAGCAACCGGGAGTCGTCCGGGCTTGTTTGGAAGCTTATTTTAACGCAGATTGGAATGTCAATGATTCTACCCAATCTCCTGTTAATCTTGGTTTAGCTAAAGAACTTTACGCAGATTTAGAACAAATTCAGATTGTCGCTTGCGGAACCAGTTGGCATGCAGCATTGGTAGGGAAGCACTTGCTAGAACAAGTCGCAGGCATTGCCACTCAAGTGCATTACGCCTCGGAATATCGTTATGCACCATCACCAATGACAGCCAACACGTTAATTATCGGCGTAACCCAATCTGGAGAAACTGCTGATACACTTGCAGCCTTGGCGATGGAAAAAGAACGCCGCCAGGGTAAAGACACCAAGTATCAAGCCCGACTGTTAGGAATTACCAATCGCCCGGAAAGTAGCTTGGGTCACATGGTACCTCAAATTATCAATACTCTTGCAGGATAGCTATTCAGATAATGGGGCAGCACTTCGGATTACAACAGCAGCAGTTAACTCTGGGGTGCCTGGAGCATTTATATTCCCCCAAGTAGATGTGTATGACTCTGATGGTCGATGGACAAATAATCCCGGCTTAACATCAGTTGAGGTACTAGCAAAACAAAAAAATTTACAATTAACAGATTATGCTGTGGGTGGTGCAAAAAGCGGTAATGGCAATTTAAGTACTTGGCTTGATAAATATCAAAATACTGGTTTATTCGGTCAAATCGAAGAATATAAAGCAGAAGTTAATCGTGTGCCAGATTCTAAGGGATTATACTTTATTTTTATATCTACAAATGACTTATTAGAAAGGTTTTTTAATAATCAGACTGGTTCGGTCGATGTATTAGCTGATGCTGCTGTTAACAATATTGTTTCTGGAATATCACAACTTGCAGTGCTAGGTGCAGAACAGTTTTTTGTTGTAAATTCTACAGATTTAGCTGCATTACCACTTTTTGAGCAATACTCAGAAGAGGCAGCTAAGTTTAGAGATGTTATCAATAAAAGTCTTCCCGGTCAACTCGATACCCTGAATAAGCAATTAGGTGTCGAAGTTGCACTGTATGACCATGTTGCAATTAGCAACAAAATTCGCTCTACCCCAGCGACATTTGGTTTTACCAATATAAATGATGCCTGCAAACTTTTATACACCACTGGGGGGTTAGAGCCTGCTTGTTCAACACCTGATAATTATTATTACTTCGACGAGATTCATCCTACTCGTCGTGTACATCAAATCATTGGTGAAGATATGGCCAATTTCTTAGATATACAGAAAACACCAACTGTTCCTGAACCATCAAATGTTGTAGCTTTGATAGCTTGTATAAGTATAATAAGTTTACTACGGCGTAAAGTTCATAGTAGCTAAGGGTATCGCCGTGCCAAAGTAGGTTTCATTGTACGCGCTTGTCCCAAACTTATAGCGGTTCTCAGTTGGGTGCAATATAGTAACAGCTGTGCGTGAACCATCCAATGATGTCTTTTTTAGGAGCCGCAGGTGTGAGGTTAGGCAATCCAAGAGGGGCGATCGTTGATGGCATCTTTGGTGCAATCACAACGTCTGCGGTACGCGATCTCCAGCGACGATACAGAATCCCAGTTACAGGGCGAGTCAATCCAACCACTTGGGAAGTCCTGGATATGCACGAAAACCCCTATCGCTCCCCGCTTCCCTGGAAACAACAGAACAGACAGAGCCAGTGCGGTCATAAGCATCCCCATTGGATTGCTCGATTAGGTCAATAAAAACTTTACTGCCCGGTGTAATCACGGGGAAGGTTATTTTTCGAACGGCAATCGTACCATTGGCAAATCGTAGGATACTGTCGTTGGATTTGGCTTGGTCGGAGAAATTAATGATTTCTTTCTCAAAAACAGGAAGGGTAATAAAGCGACTTTTCCAAACCAAATCGCGGTAGGAAAGTAGGTCGACGCCATTTTTAGTGTCGGGAAGTACAACAGTAGTTTTTTGTTTTTCTTTTTCAACGGATAGTGCTGTAGTTACAAAATTTCCGTTGCGCACAATTTCAAGCACCATCCCGAGGTTTTGCCCCAAGACCGTCGGTGAGCCTTTAACCCCCAACGCATCGGTATACCAAAGTTCTAAGGTATTTGAGTTGATACTGGTAACGGCCTTTTTACATACATAGCCAAGAATGGTTTTGGTTTCCGAGGTGAATTCAAATTGTTGTTTCTCAAGACTCACACTGTCAATACTAACGACAAATCGTTGCGCATTCAATTGTGCTTTTTGAACCAATGCATTTCGTTTTCGGTCGACAAAAGTTTCCTCTCTCGGGTAACTGGCTTTTTGTTGTAACATTTGCACCGAACTGATTAAGGTCAAATGTGGTGTTGCCAACACGACCACAGGATCTTGATTGGGGATAATGGTTCCGTTGGATGATTTTTGATATGTGATTCGAAACGATTGAGCGGAAAGACATTGCAACGAAAGCAGTCCGATTAGCATCCATTTTTTCATACCTCTGTTTTTACAAAGATAAAAATTAGTCTTCGAATTGAATTTTTTTTATCTTCGTAGTATCTCCACCAAACCGAATTGTATAGGCCTTATGAAAGAAGATTTTCTACACTATGTGTGGCGTTTTACTTGTTTTGACGTTACCCAATTACAAACTACGACCGGCGAACCCATTATTCTCCATCGCACTGGTGATTACCTCCAAACGGAAGGACCTGATTTTTTTAATGCACAGCTGCAAATTGGTGCCCAAAAGTGGGTCGGGAATGTAGAGATTCATCTCCGTTCCTCCGATTGGTATGCCCATCATCACGAACGCGATTCCCGCTACGACAATGTTATTTTACATGTTGTGTGGGAACATGATACGCCTGTGTTTCGAAAAGACAATAGCGAACTCCAAGTTTTGGAGTTAAAAAGTCGTGTTGCTCCTGATTTGATCCATGAGCATGGGATGTGTGTAACAGCCGACATTCAATTCCTTGAGAGGATAATTGGTTTTGTAGTGCGGCGATCGCTTCGTTTGTACCAGACACTACGCAGGAAGACGGGCTGTTAATTGCTGCTATTTGTACAGATGTTTCATAGAACGTCTTTACATCCAACATCGATTGCACATCTTTTTCTAGAAGTGGAATTGCAAGCATACTCCCTGGGGGTAGTTGTTGCATCAGTTGTCCCCTTTTTGCCACAATCAATAAGGCATCTTCCAAGGAGAATACACCTGCAATGGTTGCTGCTACATATTCCCCAATACTATGACCGATCGTGGCTTCTGGACGTACTCCCCATTCCATGAGTAACTGAGCTAGGGCATACTCGATGACAAATAATGCTGGTTGTGTCAGGGCTGTTTGTTGTAATTGGGAAGACGCAGTTTCAATTTGTTGTTCGCTGGGATAAAGTAAGGAGCGGATATCAAGACCGAGGTGGGGCTGAAGAATGTTAGCACAAATATCTACGTGCTGTTTGAAGGTGGGTTCCACTTCATACAGTTCCTGCGCCATATTTACATATTGTGCCCCTTGTCCTGAAAACATAAAGATGACTGGACAATGGCTTAGTTTGCAGTGGTGACTAAAAATACGTTGTGGGTCTTGGCTGTTAAGCAATTTCACTGCATTATTTAGGTCGTGGCAAATCATGATGCGGCGATAGTCAAAAGCTCGACGACCTACTTGTAGGGTATGAGCGACATCTGGTAGGAGAATATCGGAGTTTTGTTGGAGGTGAGCAGATAAATTCGTTGTAGCAGCTTCTAGAGCTGTAGTTGTTTTAGCTGAGAGGAGTAACAATTGCCAAGGACGGGAAGCACTAGAGGGTTCAATAACTGGGGCTTCTTCCAAGATGACATGGGCATTGGTACCCCCTACACCAAAAGAACTGACACCTGCTCTTTTTGGAGTTCCGTTAGTTTTCCACTCCGATAATAAAGTATTAACGTAAAAAGGGCTATTGGCGAAATCTATCTCAGGATTAGGTTGTTCAAAGTGTAAGGTGGACGGAATCGTGTTATGTTTCAGCGCCATGACCGTTTTGATTAAACCAGTCACACCAGCCGCTACATTCAGATGTCCAACATTGGTCTTGACGGACCCAATGGCACAGAAACCATTCTTTTTGGTGCGGGCTTCAAACACCTTCTTGAGGGCACTAATTTCAATAGGGTCTCCCAACGCTGTACCGGTTCCGTGGGCAAATGCCAGCATCAATATCCTGAAATTGGGATTAAGTACCGTGGGGCACACGGGAACCTACGCTTGTGGAGATTTGCCCTCTTGGGCGATTGGGGCAACCCTGTCGTCTAATGGCGAGTCATTGAACCAAGAATCTCCGATTCTTTAGGGCGGAGAGTGTCAAAATCTTTGGTTTAAAAAGAAAGCTAATGCAGCGCTACCTAAAGGAACAGTCAAATTATCAATACCAAACAGCGAAAAAACTTCTAAGCTAGCAGCAACTAGGGCAACAGCCAAAGATAGCAACCAACTTTGCCAAATATTGCCTTGTACATAAAGTAAGATTGAAATACTAACAAGACAGCTCACAACAGCCATTGTCAGGGTGCCTTCCCAGCTTTTCTGTCTCCCAAAGATGTTGTATTTATGGCTGCCAAACCTTTGACCAATAAGTGCTGCTAGCCCATCACCCCACGTCATCACTAAAACTCCTAATACTGCATAGTGGGGTTGTTCGATCAACCAGAACCAAGCAATAAGAATACCAATACTGGCAGAATAGAAGAAAGTTCCCAGGCTTTTGCGTCCCACACTATCAATACCGGGGAGAATTGGAAATCGGTAGGATAATAAGGTGGTAGCACTTGCTAAAATCGAAGCGGCAATACCCACGTATGCAGGGATATTTAGCCACCATGCAAGTAATATTATATTCCCAGTACCGATATGTACGATCTTCCGCACGACTTCAGGATCTTTATTATCGCGGCTATTGACTTTCCACGCAACCAGAAGTATTGAGAATACCCAAATTGCAACAGCAGCAATTTGCAGCCAAATAGGGGGAATTGATTCTAAAGCAGGTAATGGATTCAGCAAAGATACAACAAGATGTAAAATTTTAACCCTTAATAACACTTTATTAGATTTGGACGCTAAAAATGAATTTCTTGAAATTAATATTGATTCTGCCGATTCGATTCTACCGAATGTTTATTTCACCAATGTTTCCTCCAACCTGCCGATTTCAACCGACGTGTTCAATGTACGCTATCCAAGCGATCGAACGATTTGGAGTATGGCGTGGCAGTTGGTTGGCAATTAGGCGTATTTTACGCTGCCATCCATTTCATCCAGGTGGCTACGATCCCGTACCAGAGGTCATGGGGCAAACGAGGGGCAGAGGGGACAAAGGGGATTAGGGGGATTAGGAAGACTGGGGAGACAAATGACCAATGACCAATGACCAATGACCAATGACAAATGACAAATGACCAACGTTTCCCCAGTTTTACGAGCAATTTGTTAGCAGTGAGATTCAGCTGCAAAATTTGCGGCTAGCCTACCGTCTGTATAAAACCAGACGCGCCGTTATTGAGCTGAAACCGGAAGGTAGCAAAAGTGCTTTACATTTTGCCTACCGCAATCAGTCTTTTCTTCTCAGCGATATTTTTGGTGTGCTGGCTGCTTACGGGCTAACTATCCACGGTCTGAGTCTTTACGGTCAAATTCGACCGCCAATGTTAGTTTTTATCAAACTGTTAGTCTCTCGGGGTAGCAAAGCTCTCACCGAGAAAACATCAGAAAATGTCTGCCGTGCCATTCGCGAAGCTTTAGGTGGGCGGTTTGAGGTAGAAGAAATGCTGGCGGTGGAATTCAATTTGGATACTGGTTTAGAGCAAGTACAAACTGAGTTCTATGTCGATCCGGTTTTTCATCTGCCTGCTTTAGTGATTGAAGCTGATAACCAACCCGGTTTGTTTTATAAAGTCATGTACGCTATTTGGCAGGAAGACCTTTTAGTCGTCAATGCCAATTTACTCGTTTGGCGCGGGCGCACCCGTCTGATTCTCTACTTACTCGGACCCAATGAAAGTTTGATCCCCGAATATTTGGGTCACAAAATTGCCGAAGGCGTGCGGCAAAGATTGATGGGGAGATAGGACGAGGGAGTGGGGGAGTGAGGGAGTGAGAAAGTGGGGGAGTGGGGGAGAGATAGATAACTGAGTAACAGTTTATTACGTTCAACTTCTCACACAACTAGTTCATTTTCTTTCCTTCCCTCCCTCCTTCCTCCCCCCTCCCCAACCCTCTTCTGGAACAGGTACCATAGAAATATGGCAACCATCGAAATTTTGGGCGTTCCACACGCATACGAGCTCACAGCTCCCACCTCCTACCCCCACACTCTTGTTTTTATCCACGGATGGCTCAATAGCCGTGGATACTGGCAACCTGTCATCTCTCGGTTGTCAGATGATTTTCAGTGCCTTTGTTACGATTTAAGAGGGTTTGGTGAATCCCAATCCAAGTTGAGGTCTGACAACACTCAAGATCCAGACCATTTCAGCTGGACTGTGAAATCCACTGGTGTCATTCCTAATCCCTTCGATTCTTTCTACACCCCAGCAGCTTATGCTCAGGATTTAATAGTTCTCTTGCAGCAACTCAATATTTCTAGTGCTTGGCTCATTGGTCACTCTTTGGGAGGCACCATTGCTCTTTGGACAGCATCTGAGATGCCTGTGTGTGTTAAAGGAGTTTCGCATTCCATCCTTTCACACGTAAGCTTGCAATTTCCAAATTCATAAGGAGGAAATATGGTGAGAATTATTGCTATTGTTGGTATGCCTGGATCGGGTAAAAGTGTGGTAGCTAGCTATCTAAAAAATCATGGCTTCCCCATAATTCGTTTTGGAGAGATTATCATCCAAGAAGTAGAAAAACGGGGACTACCAATCATTCCAAATAATGAGCAAATTATCAGAGAAGAATTGAGAACAAAACATGGCATGGATGTCTGTGCCCAGAAAGCATTACCACTTATCAAATCAAAGCTGTTAGACCATCAATTAGTAATTATTGATGGTCTCTATAGTTTTAGCGAGTATAAAACTCTAAAAAAGGAGTTTAATGATGAACTACTCGTTTTGGCAATTTTTACTCCCAAGGCTATAAGGTATGAACGTCTAACTTTAAGACAAGAAAGACCTTTAACAATTGTAGAAGCCCAGAGAAGAGATTTTCTGGAAATTGAGAGAATTGAAAAAGGCGGTCCAATTGCAATGGCTGACTTCACCATAATTAATGATGGCAGCCAATATCACTTACACAGAAAACTTGAAGAAATACTGGCAACATTGTTACCTGAAGTTGTTGCTGTGAGCCATTAGTTTTTAATAGCTAATAACTCCTAATCACTAACCACTAACACTGTCATGAAAGCAATTTCTATCCTTGGCTCAACAGGCTCTATCGGTACCCAAACACTAGATATTGTTGCTCAATACCCGAACCAGTTTCGGGTGGTGGGATTGGCAGCTGGGCGGAATGTAGAATTGCTGGCTGAACAAATCCGCACATACCAACCTCAGATTGCAGCTATTTGTGAAGTCGAGCAACTACCCGAACTACAAGCAGCAATAAGAGACGTCAATCCTCAACCAATTCTACTAGCAGGAGAAGCCGGGGTAATTGAGGTTGCCCGCTACGGCGATGCCGAAGTTGTAGTGACTGGCATTGTGGGTTGTGCAGGTTTGCTACCTACGATTGCTGCAATCAAAGCAGGTAAAGACATTGCTTTGGCTAACAAGGAAACCTTGATTGCTGGCGGACCCGTTGTCTTGCCCTTAGTTCAACAGCATCGAGTGAAGCTCTTACCCGCAGATTCAGAACATTCAGCAATTTTTCAATGTTTGCAAGGAGTGCCTGGTTCTGGGCTGCGGCGCATTCTGCTGACAGCCTCTGGCGGCGCTTTCCGCGATTTGCCCGTAGAAAAGTTATCACAAGTCACTGTGGCTGATGCTTTGAAGCATCCTAACGGCTATGCCCTGATTCAACAAGTGAAAAGCAAAGCACAAGAGCGAGGGCAAGTGGTGTTAGCCATTGCTGTGACAGGCTACGTCGATGAAAAGATGTGTGAACGGGCTTTGTCTGGTGGGTTTGACCTATGGTTTACCAAACCCCTAGATATTGATGAGTTCGTGGCTGTGCTTGCCTATTTAGCTATTTGCCAACAGTCCTCATATGCGATCGCGCAACGGATTTTAGGTCATGTTCCTAGACATGGTGATTTAAGTCTTGAACTAAATCTAGCATGGCGGTTCTTGCTCAATCCGTAAGGCAAAATTTTCTTTGTGGCAATTGACGTGCTGGCATCTCCCCAGGAACTACTTAAAATGGGCTTTAGCCAGTAGAACAGGTTTGGGGTAGGCAGTATCTGGGTGGGTCTAGAGGAGTAGAGTTGGTAAATATTCTATTAGAAAGGGGCTATTTAGGTAGCGAGCAACCCATTTGCAGCAGCATAACCCTTTGAACCCCTGAAACACGGGTTTTTTTTGTTTTTATCAAGCTCAATTATTAGCAATACTATTCGCTGAAGCTTGGGTGCAACATGGATTGAAGATTTATAGAGAAGACCCCATATTTAGTTGCAACACAATTTTTGGAACTTTTACAAAGGTAAAGATGTTTTTTAGCTAAAACGATAAAAATAATATCACAAGTATTTGAATTTTGTAAATAATTTGTTATAATAATTACATATAGCTTAAACACGAGGTCACGCCCATGCGCTACACCGATAGAGAAGGGACGACCCTAAACCTTGATGATTGTATGACTGCTGACAGCTTCTTTATGGAAGCGGAGGTGTACATCTGCGAACCATTGGAAATGCATTTCAATAAAGAAGGAGATTTAAAAGCAGGAAAGAAACCGAAGAAAGCAATTGCACATCTTCGTAGTGATGGCAGTGAACTGATCCCCGCTGAAGTTCAAGCGCGTAGGCACAGAGACGGCAGTCAATTGCTGAATATGCCTCTCGCAACTGGCTACACATTAGATGATGAGGGAATGATCAATAACTACGCAATTCAGCTTGGTATGTCCTTGGCAGAGTATCCCTCACCAGAACAGCAACAGCGCTACATCTTCCAAGGGGCAGTAGCTATCCTGTTTGTTGCTCTGACACTGATGACTGCATTTGCTGTCAGCTAGGTTTAACAATAGCTAGTGGTCTATCGCATTAATTTTGATGGGCTACAATATCCCGGACTTCTCCAGAAGCCTGGGATCTGACAACCACTAACGACTGAGAACTT
>NZ_BAAFZH010000014.1:0-13167 GCF_054684315.1 Scytonema sp. NUACC21
TGGTGCTGCGCCAGAGGGGCACCGAGGTAGCTATTTTTACGACGACGAAGGCACACCAGCAACGGCAACACAGCTGATTCAAGACGGTGTGTTGGTGGGACGCTTGCATTCCCGAGAAACAGCAGGCAAATTGGATGAAGAACCTACGGGTAATGCACGGTGCCTCAACTATCACTTTCCCCCAATTGTACGGATGACCAATACCTGGATCGAACGGGGTACAACACCCGTTGAGGATTTATTTAGCGACATCAAAGAAGGAGTTTATGCCCGTAACTGGTTGGGTGGTATGACCAATGGGGAAATGTTCACCTTTAGTGCGGGAGAAGCTTGGATGATTAGAAACGGTAAAGTTGCCGAACCCGTGAAAGATGTGACACTCTCAGGTAATGTTTTCCAAACCCTAGCAGATATTGAAGCGATCGGTAATGACTTTTACTGGGATGAGTCCGGAGGTTGCGGCAAAGGCGGGCAAAACGGTTTACCCGTCGGTTGCGGTGGTCCGAGTCTGCGAATTCGTGACGTCGTAGTTGGCGGCGAAGCACCTTAAAAGTAGGGAGAGAGCGAGGGAGTGAGGGAGGGAAGTAAAAGTAGGGTGGGCAGTGCCCACCAATTCTATTTAATGATAAATGAAAACATAACTCATTTACTTATGCATAAATAAGAAGTTTCAACCCCTTGCAATACTAAATTTAATTTCAGAAAATGAAATTGGAATTAGCAATATACAGTTGATTCCAAAAAACAAACGAATCGTTTGTTGAAGTGACAATGGTTTAGTCACTAATTACAAACAATTTAGCAATCGATAACAGAACAATTCATTCTATATAAGGAGAAATAAGATGAAAGACAATCAGCATGATTTTTTGGAAACCTTTGGAAAAGAGCGGCTTTGAGGTGAGCCGAACAATGTGTATTGTAACGATTTGTAACTATCTCTGGCAATCCTACGTTTTTCTGCCCTTATATTCTGTATCCAGAGTTGGCTGTAGTTCGTTTAATACCATTTTACGAAAATCGATAATGTGGAGACGCGCTGTTTGAAGCGTCTTTACAGAATTTCAATGTATCGCGATTAAAGTGAAACGGTATAACGACTGTTTCTTTACTAAGGCAAGTTTACCAGATGATTACTAGCTGGAAGAATTGGGGCAGTCAATTGGCGCTGGCGAGTTGCGTAATTCTTGGAGGAGCGATCGCCTCTGTGAATTGTGCTCTTGCCCAAATTACCCCAGATAGCACTTTACCCAATAATTCCAGTGTCAGAACACAGGATAACATCAGAATCCAGATTTAAAGGCAACGGTCTATGAAGCTCGAAGCCCATCACTTACCGCGCTTTTCGGTAGTGTGGGTAGTTCACGTTTGATAGTAGAGACGCGCCATGGCGCGTCTGTACATTAGTGGTAAATAAAAACACTAGTAACCACTAACTACTATCCATTAACTAAATTCATTGCTAATGGCAATAGGGAAAATATCCCAACAAAATTGCGGTTTAGCACACTATATTTCCAGGGGCTGCTGCGTATATTAGAAGTGTCAGCTGAAGAGACAAGAACTCTGTGCTGACTGTTCAACTGAAAATGAGAGCATTGAGAAACTCATGCCTAAAATTGTAGACGCAAACTGGGAAAGCGTTAATCCCTCCTCTGTAAACTTCACCAATGGATACGAAAGTTTAGAACAAGCTATTCAAGAAGCGATCGAGCAAGCCCGCGCTGCTTGTGAAATGAAGGGAAATAGTTCCACCGATTGTGCTGTCGCTTGGGATATTGTGGAAGAGTTACAAGCAGAAAAATCTCATAGAAAAGCAGCCCTACGTCCCAAAACTTCCTTAGAACAGTATTGTGATACCCATCCCAATGCGCCTGAGTGCCTCATCTATGATATCTAAGTTCGCAAACAGCTAAGTTCTAGCAGTTCTCGTTCAATTAAATATATCTGATGAAAAAATGTAGAGACGTTAAGTGTAATGTCTCTACATTTTATGTGTCATAGCAACGATTTTTCAGTTAAGCCGCAACAGCCAAACCATTGTGCCTGAGCAAAGGTTCAGTACTGGGTTCGCGACCTCGGAAGGACTTAAACACTTCCATTGGGTGCTGGCTACCACCAAGCGCCAGGACTGTATCGCGGTAGCGTTTACCTGTTGCTGTAATAGCTTGCTCGTTATCAAGACCAGCTTCTTCAAATGCAGCAAAAGCATCTGCACTCAGGACTTCAGCCCATTTATAGCTGTAATAACCCGCTGCATAGCCCCCGGCAAAAATGTGCGCAAATGCGCACAAAAATGAATCTTCGGGTAATGGTGGCAGGACGGTTGTGGTCTTAGCTAAGCGATCGCGCACATCCTTGGGAGTTTCACCGCTACCAGGGCGATAGCGGTGATGCAGTTCTATGTCAAGAAGACTAAAGTGGATTTGTCGCAGTATGGCACTACCAGTCATGTAATTCTTTGCTGCCAATAGCTTTTGGTAATAATGCTCTGGCAGAGGCTCACCCGTTTCATAGTGCTTTGCCATACCAAATAATGTTGGTCTGTCATAGCACCAGTTTTCCATAAACTGACTGGGTAATTCTACGTAGTCAACTGCACCAAGTTCCAGTCCTTTCACTTTATCTGTGACATCGGACAAGGCAGTCATAAAAATGACCGGAATATTCTGAGTGATAGTCTTCGCTTTCAGCCTACGGCAAGCTTCAAATCCATCAAGACCGGGCATCATGACATCGAGGAGAATGAGATCGGGATGGGCGTATTCTGCTTGTTCGATCGCCGACTCTCCATCCGTTGCCATAAGTGCTTTCCAACCACAACTTAAAATCGCTTCAGATAGCACCTTAAGATTATTTGGATTATCGTCCACCAACAAGATATGGATGGGCTTCAACAGAGGGTCGTTCATCATGGAAATGACTCCGGTGTTACAAATGATTTTAGGAACTTACGGATTTTTGCGGTTTGGAAATTGGCAGTAAGTTTGCTCAACTCAATTGCGAAGGGAGTTAGCTGACTGTCTTGCTGAATTAGCTCTCCTATCATTCCCTCAATCGCCGGAATATCTCCCATCATCGCTAGGTGATAAAGTTGTTGCAAAACATCCTGAGATGGTACAATCAAGTTACTATTATCTATTTGCTCATTCTTAACAGATAGCGGCTGAGGCTCAGATTGGGTATAGATATGCCAGTCATGGGAAACTGGTACTGCTACTGTCAAATCCAGCCAAAATAGACTTCCTCCACCCAGGCGACTCTGCACCTGAATTTGGCTGCCCATCAATGTGGCAATTTTTTGACTGATTGCCAATCCCAAGCCCGTACCTTCAGATTTCCGTCCTGCATCACCTACTTGCTCAAAAGCCAAAAATATTTTCTCTAGTTGGTCTGGTAACATCCCAATACCAGTATCTTCAATCTGGAAGCGAATCGTCTGATGTGTTATTTGTGTAGTCTCATTTATCGTTTGTTGAACCTCTTGCTCGATCGCATCAATTTTAAACGTCACGCTACCAGTGTCTGTGAATTTGATAGCGTTGCCTAGTAAGTTAATCAGCACTTGCCGTAACCGCTTTTCATCGACTTGAATGGCAACTGGTAGGCGATGGTCTATTAAGACGTTAAATCCAATCCCTTTCTGTTCGGCTCGAATACCGCAAATTCCGGTGACACCTTGTAAGAAAGTGGGCAGATGTACATTAGTCGCAACCAATTCTAATGTACGAGCTTCAATTTTTGAAAGGTCGAGAATGTCATCGATCAGCATCAACAGATGTGTCCCACATTCGTGGATAATTCTAACTGCTTCTCGGTCTTTCTGTGTCATGTTTGGCGATGCCTCAAGCACCTGAGCAAAACCAATAATGCCATTAAGGGGTGTGCGTGTCCCGGACGATACAAGGCATTCATCGCAATCAAATCCCCAAAAACCGTAGGCTTTAACTCCTTCATATACTTTTGCATTCCCGGCGATTCATATTGGAAAATCCCTACCGTTTCCCCACGCTGGAACAACTCATAAGTTTTGACATCATCAATGGGGAAAGCATCGGGATCTAACTCGATTCCGGTGCGGTATTTCACCAGTTTACAGGTGTCTTTGATAAGGGTCAACGTTTTCAACCCCAAGAAGTCCATTTTCAATAACCCTGCACTTTCTACGACCGAGTTGTCAAATTGAGTCACAAACAGTTCAGAATCCTTGGCCGTTGCCACAGGAACATAATCGGTAATATCGCTCGGGGTGATAATCACTCCACACGCATGAATTCCCGTATTTCTTAAATTTCCTTCTAATACTTTCGCCTGTTGAATGGTTTCGGAACTTAAATCGCCCCCATTAGCCAATTCAATGAGCTCTTTGACTTTATCAAATTCATCGGCACGTAACGCGGCCTTGAGTTTGTCATTTTCCAAGGAGAAAATTTTGGCCAAATTCAGGTTATTCGGAATCAGTTTGGCTATTTTATCGGCTTCAAACAAGGGCAAATCCAATACCCGAGCGGTATCGCGCACTGAGGATTTGGCGGCCATGGTCCCGTAGGTAATGATTTGTGCTACCTGATTGGAACCGTATTTTTGGATAACATAATCCATAACTTTACTACGGCCTTCGTCATCAAAATCAATATCAATATCAGGCATGGACACCCGATCAGGATTCAAGAAACGCTCAAAAAGTAGGTCGTAGGCAATCGGGTCGATGTTGGTAATTCCCAAGCAATAGGCCACAGCACTTCCCGCGGCTGAACCACGGCCTGGCCCCACAGAAACTCCCATTCTACGGGCTTCTGCGATAAAATCTTGCACAATCAAAAAGTACCCTGGATACCCGGTTCGCTCAATAGTAGCCAACTCAAAATCGAGGCGTTCGCGAATTTCTTCCGTGAGTTCAGGGTAGCGTTTTTCGGCCCCTTTGTAGGTTAGAAAACGCAAATAATTATTTTCTCCGCGTTTCCCGCCATCGTCTGTGTCTAAAGGGTCTTCAAACTCCTTGGGGATTTCAAATTTGGGCAAAAGCACTTCACGGGCTAGATCGTAAATTTCAATTTTATCGACGACCTCTGCAATATTGGTGATGGCTTCAGGAAAATCGGCAAACAATTGCTTCATTTCGGCGCCCGATTTGAAATAGTACTCCTGATTGGGTAAACCAAATCGGTAGCCACGGCCGCGTCCAATGGGTGTAGATTGTTTTTCCCTGGCGCTGGGAGTCGTTGAAGTATGCAGGAACTGTAATAACGGCTTGGGTTACAGTTTCACCAATGTACTTACTAGCATCTTCTACTAGCTTGCGAAGAACTTGTGCCGAAATTTCTTCCGGAGCAAAGGGCTTACCTACTTGGGGACAGTCTAATTTGACGTTCCCGTTGCTATCGCGCTGCACTTTGTAAGAAACTTCAGTTGCTTCGTGGGTAATTTCGTCAAATTTACGACCGATAAAGCGTTTTACTGAATAAAACGTGTTTTCGGGGTTCATCACCGCTTGGCGCTTTGCAATTTGCCCAACCAAGCGATCGCCATTTTTTGCAAAGGCAACAACCGAGGGTGTTGTCCGAAAACCTTCTGCGTTAGCAATAACCGTAGGTTTACCACCTTCCATAACTGCTACGCAGGAGTTTGTAGTACCTAAATCAATTCCAACTACTTTTGCCATTGTAGGTGCTGGCTCCGTATAACTACACGAAAATTAAAGAGACTATAAAGGACTAAATTTTGAACTAACTGAGTTAAAAAGCAGCCAGTCCAGCAAGAATTCCTTATGATTTGGCGTACTGCTGATATATATACTGAGCCGATGTAGCCAGTCCATGAAGGGTGGTTTTCCGAACTTTGTTAGGGCGGTTATGCCTCTGAAATCGGTTAGCTATTCCAACTCAGCGTTTAGCTATCAGTATTCAGTCACTCGTCATAAGCCGAAAGCCCGTGCCTAAGTGCTGAAAGCCAGTAGCTGAAAAAGTTGTGCATATCGATTCATTTTTTAGAACCTCTTGGGGGTTGCTGACGGACTGATTGCCTTTACTCTCATCTAATGTATGAGAATAAATACTTGAAACAATTAGGGTGAACCGTATAGCCCATGTGGTATTTGCCGTCTTTTGAGATTGATTAGTGGTTACCACCCGGTAACAATCTTCCTAGTACAATAGAAAAGCTTGTATGCCCTGGCATGATTTATGGTTACGCTATCTCCAAGTTTAAAAGTGAGACTTTCAACTCCTCTGAAAATTGGTTCGGTGGAAGTCAAAAGTCGAGTTCTCCAATCGCCTTTGTCAGGAGTCACCGACCTAGTGTTTCGTCGGCTGGTGCGACGTTATGCCCCTGAGTCAATGATGTACACGGAGATGGTAAATGCAACAGGCTTACATTATGTTAAGCAGCTACCCAAAATCATGGAGGTAGACCCCAATGAGCGACCAATTAGCATTCAGTTATTTGACTGTCGCCCAGATTTTTTGGCAGAAGCAGCGGTGAAAGCAGTTGAAGAAGGAGCTGATACCGTTGATATCAATATGGGTTGTCAGTTCTTCTGAACCAACAATATCAGCACCTGCATTGTTGGCTTCTGTGACCTTTTCCCCTCGAGCAATCACTGCTACCCGCACTGTTTGCCCCGTTCCTTTGGGCAGTACGACTGTTGTCCGCAGTTGTTGGTCGGTATACTTGGGGTCTATTCCCAATCGGATGTGTGCTTCAGCCGCTTCAGGAAACTTTGCTGTTGCAGTTTCTTTCAGAAGCGCTAGTGCTTCTATTGGCTGATAATCTCTATCTTCTACTTTTTCTAGAAGCGCCTGTAGGCGGCGCGATAATTTTTTCGCCATTTTTTTCTCCTGGGGTCAATCGCGAAGCTACCGCCTCTCCCCCGATAAATTTTGTGTTTTGTCCTTTGTCAAAAGTCCTTTGTCATTTATCTTTTTGCTAATGACCGATGACCAATGACACATAACTAATCTGTAACCGTTACGCCCATATTCTTTGCAGTGCCTTCAATAATCTTCATCGCCGCTTCGATATCGTTGGCGTTGAGGTCAGGCAATTTGGTTTGGGCTATTTGCCGCAATTGCTCTCTATTAATAGAACCGACCTTCTTTTTATTAGGTTCGCTGGAGCCTTTAGCAATTTTAGCTGCTTTAGTAATGAGTACTGAAGCAGGTGGAGTCTTGAGAACGAAGGTAAAACTCCGGTCTTCATAAACCGAAATTTCCACCGGAATGACCGTTCCTGCTTGGTCCGCTGTTTTAGCGTTGTACTCCTTGCAAAACATCATGATGTTTACGCCATGTTGACCCAAAGCAGGGCCTACTGGCGGTGCTGGGTTGGCTTTCCCAGCATTGAGGGCCAACTTAATGACCGCGACTACTTTTTTCGCCATGTTTGATTAGCTCTGTTTCTGTACCTGATTGAATTCCAATTCTACTGGTGTATCCCGCCCAAAAATCGAAAGCAGAGCTTTTAGCTTACTTCGTTCCGGACTGACTTCAATGACCTCACCTTCAAAATCCTTAAATGGACCTGAAAGCACGACTATCTTATCACCAGCAGCCATATCAATTTTGACAACTGGCTCTTGTTCGCTGGTCTGCTTGAAGATTCTTTCTACTTCTGTATGGCTCAGAGGTAACGGTTTAACGTGGCCGCGACCTTTACCAGTACCGCGTTTTTGCTCTGCTCCCACAAAATTAATGACGTGGGAGGTGTTTCGTACCACCTGCCAGGTGTCATCATCCATCAGCATCCTTACAAGCACATAGCCCGGAAAAACTTTTTCCTCTGTGTGCTGGCGAGATCCATCCTTCCGGATTTTTACTGCTGGTGTGTGTGGAATCTCCACCTGGATTATTTGACGAGCTCGTTCGATGGCTTCATGCATAGCCTCAGCCACTTTAACAGGATTCATCCCATCAACAGGACCACAAGGCATTTCGTAGCCTAATCCTAATTTCCAAATATCGGTATGATTTGCGGTTCGCTCTACAGAAGTTCCCATGGCATACCCGTTATTCTCACAAATAAAAACTACGGGCAATTTCCAGTTCATCGCCATATTAAAGGCTTCATGAAGTGACCCTTGACGCGCTGCACCGTCTCCAAAATAGGTTAGCGTTACTCCACCCGTTTCAAAATATTTGTCGGCAAAAGCGATTCCAGCGCCCACTGGGATTTGTGCCCCAACGATACCGTGCCCTCCATAAAATCCGTGTTCTTTGGAAAAAATGTGCATCGAACCTCCCATCCCTTTGGATGTTCCCGTAACTTTTCCATACAACTCTGCCATAACTCTTCGAGGATCTACGCCCATTCCAATGGGTTGCACGTGGTTACGGTAAGCGGTAATCATTTTGTCTTTGGATAAATCCATCGCGTGCAAAGCACCAGCTAATACCGCTTCCTGTCCGTTATATAAGTGAAGGAAACCTCTAACTTTCTGTTGAATATACACAGCAGCGAGACGGTCTTCAAACTTTCTCCAGAACTGCATATCTTCATACCATTGCAGGTAAACTTCTTTGGTAATTTCTTTCATTTTGACTGAATTACTGCGTTTTACAAAATTTTGTGGGCACGATTATGCGAAATTCTTTAAATCACGGAATAATCGGAATGCAAAAATAGAATAATGATTGTAGAACTAAAAATTAAATCCCCTAAAAATATAGTTTTTAGCAACCGTTTAGAGGGTGAAATATTAACTACATCGTTTTAGTTTACAAGGAGGTTTTATCAAAAGTCAGTGGCAACAAATTGGCAATGGACTCGGATTGATACACCACCCCTTTTTCACCCATAAAATAAATGGCGATGGGGGTGTCTTGTCGAAACTCGTACTCGGCTATCGACTGACGACATGCCCCACAGGGTGGAATTGGCGACAGCGTAGGATTGGTTTCAGAAGCAGCGGTGATGACCAGCGTAGTAATGACAGCATTGGGATACAATGCACCCGCTTGAAAAATAGCGACACGTTCAGCGCAAAGTCCGGATGGATAGGCTGCATTTTCTTGGTTGGAGCCCACAACTACTTCCCCGTTATCCAAAAGCAAAGCGGCACCCACACGAAAACGCGAATAAGGAGCATAGGCCGTATTTCGAGCAGCAATTGCTTTTTCCATCAAAGCTTGCACTTCGCGGGGCGTTTGGTCAAGCGCATCGTAGACGGTAAAGACCGCCTCAAACGGATGCAAGGGTATCGGGTCTTACATCCAATGGGTTGGGATGCTTTTGGTTTGCCAGCAGAAAACGCCGCGATCGACAGGGGTATAGCACCATCAAAATGGACCTATGAAAATATTGCCCAAATGCGTCAGCAATTAAAGCGCTTGGGTTTTTCCATAGACTGGGATTGCGAAGTTGCCACTTGTTCTCCTGATTATTACAGGTGGACGCAATGGATTTTCTTACAATTTTTTCAAGCTGGTTTAGCTTATCAGAAAGAAGCCGCGGTTAACTGGGACCCTATCGACCAAACTGTTGTCGCTAACGAGCAAGTTGATAGCGAAGGACGTTCTTGGCGCAGTGGGGCAAAAGTTGAGCGCAAACTTTTGCGGCAGTGGTTTTTGAAGATTACCGACTATGCTGAAGAGTTGTTGAACGACCTCGATAAGTTGACAGGTTGGCCCGAACGAGTCAAGTTGATGCAGGCGAACTGGATAGGTAAGTCAGCAGGGGCTTATTTAGAATTCCCTATTGTCGGGATGGAAGAAAAAATCGGTGTATATACCACTCGCCCAGATACCGTATATGGTGTTAGCTATGTGGTGCTAGCCCCAGAACACCCTTTGACACAGCGCGTCACAACTCCAGAACAGCAAGCAACTGTAGAAGCGTTTGTCAAAGAAGTTTCCAACCAAAGCGAATTGGAACGTACTGCCGAAGATAAACCGAAGCGTGGTATTCCTACAGGTGGTAAGGCAATCAACCCATTTACCGGCGAAGAAATTCCCATATGGATTGCTGACTACGTACTGTATGAATACGGTACAGGTGCGGTCATGGGTGTTCCTGCCCACGATACACGGGATTTTAAATTTGCTAAAGAAAAAAATTTGCCCATCAAAGTGGTCATTGTGCCACCCGGTCATAATGTAGAGACAAGCCCTAAGGAGTCTTTACAGGCAGCATATACGGAATCGGGGACTGTGGTGAACTCGGGTCAATTTAATGGGATGGCATCCACAGACGCCAAGCAAGCGATGGTGGAATACGCGGAAAAACAAGGTTTTGGCAAAGCAAGAGTACAATATCGCTTGCGGGATTGGTTGATTTCACGGCAAAGGTACTGGGGCGCACCTATTCCAGTAATTCACTGTCCTAATTGTGGGGCAGTACCAGTCCCAGACAAAGACTTGCCTGTATTGTTGCCCGAAAATGTTGAATTCAGTGGGCGCGGTCCCTCGCCCTTAGCAAAACTGGAAACCTGGGTTAACGTACCCTGCCCAACCTGCGATACACCAGCAAAGCGGGAAACTGACACGATAGACACATTTATTGATTCCATTAACCCTCTTTTGTCACTCTAGGCAGAAGAAAATTGGAAATAAGGGACATTGAAGTTTTGAAAGATTGAGCAAATTAGATTATTAACAAGCATTTGAAGTTGAAAAAATCCCTCAGCTAACTTAGGAACTGTAAAGACCTTTAGCCAAGGCTTAATTAAATTAAATAGTACAAATGGTTGAAGTACCAAACGGAGGTTGTTAAGAATATTATTCCAACCATTTCCTTTGTTCCACCAAGGATGAGATGAGAAATTAGACTGAGATTGTGGTGGGAATTTCAGGAGTTGTTCAGAATGAACACTAACCAATAGATAGCTACTAAAAATTATTTCCCACCACTTTTCTATATCTGAATAATTAGTGAGACGAAAATCTGCCCATCCTAATTCATTTTTACTCTGCTTTAAACCATATTCTACCCAAGTTCTTAAACCATAAAAATTCCCCACCTCTCTTGGTGTAATTTCTGGGAATTTACTCATGACATACCAAGTCGTGTTTTTTGGAATAGCCTCAATATCCGTTGTTATTTGCCAATATCTAATTTCCGAGCGATCGCTACATATTATCTCTCTAATATACCTGTCTTCCGAACTTAAATCTGAGAAAACACGCTTAAATCTTTGCCATTTTAAGTACTTGACTTTTGAGTCTGTAACTCCCCATTGCTTATGGTTTGAGCGAATTGCTACTATAAAATTTAGATTAAATTCATTTAAGAATTGAATAAAAGTTTTTCCACTTTCTCCGTACAAACTATCTGCCAAAACAAGATTAAACTTAAAGCCCATAGATCGCAATTCTTTTATCATCATTGCAGCTATTTCAGGCTTCGTTAAATATTTATCTCCTGGTTGTAGTCTTTCTCTCGGCTTATAGACTTCAAATATTAGAGGAAACGTCATTCCCGATAAAACTGCATATGCTGTAACTGCAACGATACCATTCTCGGTTTTTCCTAAATTTCCGATGTACTGCCGTTTAACGTAATCTGTTGTATTTCCTTTTTTCTTGTCTCCTGTCTCATCAATAATCAGCACTATTGGGCGACCTTGAAGTATATATAATATAAATTCTAATCTTTGTCTCCTTAATTCTTTTACATTCCAAGGTGATTCTGTTAAAAAATGATGTAACGGTTGATGATTATCTAGCCCTACAACTTTAGCTATCGACGGTAAAGTTTTCCGTTTTATATCTGATACCATACCCATGTGTAGGTACTTAAAAGCTTCAAAACTTCTCACCTCCGGAAATACATTTTCATAAATTTGACAGTATTCGTCTATAAATTTGACCGTGGGTATTGCTTGACGAGGCTCTACCATCTCATGATGGGGTGCAAGATGTTAGACAATCAGACAGTAGAGTTCGGGTCGGAACACGCCTGTAGCTTACTTAGTATTCGGCTAAACGCAGCACTCGCTCGACTTGAGTGCATGAATTTTTCATTTCCGGATAACTCAAACAACAAGAGCGGTGATGTAGATGAACTAAAGAAAACGGTGGAAACTGCTACTTTAGAATACGGTTTGAAGGGTTTTCCCTTTGGAGTGTATGCTGAACACAGTTTGGACTCTCGTTAGGCAGCTAACCTTAAGGTAGAATTTTGCCGCTATCGGCTGCGTGCTAAGTTCACAGGGGTCATACATCCTATGGACGAATCTTCCTAAGTAAAATGTTGCTGCAATTCACAGGTAGCTGACATAGATGTGCTAAGTGGAGGTTCTGCTGATGTATGTTTGAGCGCTAATCTTTGGAAGAGAGGGGTAGATCTTCTAATTGTGGAACGGGTAAAATCTCCGAGTCACAATGTACTCCCCATATTTAGCCAAATCAGATACCTTGTTAGCTAAGATATGTTACAGCAAAAAGAGGGGATTTTGTTGTCTCTAATTTCAAAGATAAGTGAGTAGAAAATAAATTTTGTGTCTTAAGTTGCATTCATCCATAATGGTAAATCCTATCGCCCAAATTGTTATGACAAAAGAGACTTACTATGGTAAACCTCTACGAATCATGCAGTTATGTCAGGAAGTCGCGTTGCCTAATAACTTAAAATTACTTCGAGGAGGCAATCTGGAAACTGGAAAATTTTCGTTACACCAGTGGTTGAGGTTTGTAAATAATTCAAATTTATACCAAATAACACAAGTTCGTGAAACTCTTAGCAGAAAAAAAAACAATAGCTACTGCGTCAGCCTTAATTTCCAATGGGAATCACTATTACAAACGCGGAGGGATTATTGGAGAGACCAAAGGTATACTAAGCAAAATCAGCAAGAGAGCCGTGAAAATATCAATGTCTGGTGGAGGTTATACAAATCCATTTTAAGTGAATATAAATATACTTCACTCTCAATTAATTGTGTAGCTGGATACCATCATGGTACACCCAATCGCAAACTTTCCAACCTCTAATCCTTCTGAGGTAGGAACTAGAAAGAACAATACACAATGCCATTTACTCTGGCAAAGTCAAGCTTATAGTTGACTCCTAGGTGAATAACACCATAAAAAGTCGTTTATCCACAAGACCGCAAATCCGATGACACTTGATAATAACCAAGGGCTTACCTATAAAAACTCCCAGTCTCCCGGACAGTCAGGTTTCTCTCTGTCCGTCAACTCAACCAATCCCTTCAATCATTCTTCAGGGCTGAAC
>NZ_BAAFZH010000015.1:0-13847 GCF_054684315.1 Scytonema sp. NUACC21
GTATATTCGCTTGCGCTGATTCAGCAATGGTTGCTACTGGAGCAGCCATTGGGCAAGTCTTGATTCCAATGCTTGTTATTGGGGCAGTAATTGGTTCAATTAGTGGTCGCATGGTTTCTGACTTATGTAAAGAGTTATTAGGCATAGACGCGCAAATTGCCAAACGTGTAGAGCAACATTACCAAAATTTCCTTTCTCAAATCCATCGAGCTTCCAAGACTAGTATCGTTAATCTTGTTGCTAAGTATGAACAATTGGGCAACTTAGCCTCTAATGCTTTTGATTTTAATTTAAATTTTGAATTGAGATTGCAAGCAAGCATTAAATTAGCTGAAGCATACGGTGTTTCTGATGACGATATTATTCACAATATAGATGAGCTTGATGCTTTTATGTTGAGCTAATTTAGGCATTCTCTATGGCTATTTTGAAAGACTACTTCTAATAGTGTTTCCAATAAAATCAGTTCTGAGATACGTAGGCTAAAGGAGAGCGAACATTAGGAAGTAGCTATGTAAAAAATAAAGAGATACCTATAAGAACAAGCACCCCAGTAACGGAAGATGAAAAAAGCACAACCAATTTCCATTTAATTTCAGGATAAAAGCTCAAAACCTTTATAGGGATAAAGTTTTAGCCTTAGCGTAAAATTAGACCGTTTTGGCACGGCGACCCCTGGTAGAATTCCTCCAATATCAACAGTAAATTTGTCATCAATTGTTCACTTTAATAATGACTGATTAGTAACTTTGATACTTTCATAGTTTTTTAAATTGTTCCAAATTAACGGCAACCACTATCATCCTACTGTTAAAACATTTGTTAAGAAACTTTACAATGCTCTTAACAGAAGGAAATATTTCGTATGGCTGTTGCACTTGACAATAATGCACGACATCAGGTTGTTATCGTTGGTGGAGGCTTTGGTGGACTGTACACGGCAAAACATCTTGCTAAAGCTAATGTGAATGTTACCCTCATCGATAAACGGAACTTTCATCTATTTCAGCCGCTTCTATATCAAGTTGCGACAGGTACGCTATCACCTGCTGATATTTCCTCACCATTGCGAGCTGTATTCAGCAAAAGCAAGAATACGCAAGTGTTGCTGGGAGAAGTCAATGATATCGATCCAAAAGCACAACAAGTGATAATGGGTGATAAAGTAGTACCTTACGATACATTAATTGTCGCCACAGGTGCTAACCATTCCTACTTTGGAAAGGATAACTGGAAAGAATTGGCTCCTGGCTTGAAAACTGTTGAAGATGCAATAGAAATGCGCCGCCGCATATTTTCAGCATTTGAATTAGCAGAAAAAGAAACCGATCCCGAAAAACGCCGTGCTTTTACCAGCTTCAACGAACTGACCGTCTTCCACCATCAACAGCGAGATATCTTTGTTCACCTCGTGGGTTTCTTCAGGAATCCACAGCAGGGTTCCTCCCTGTACCACCTCATAACCTTGCTTTGCCTTGCCCTTTTTCTGGACTTCCACACCCGCGTACTTCAGCAATCCGCCAGTGTTCGTGCGATAGCGATCGTCAATCAACTCAGCCACCACTTGCCCATTTTGGACTTTGGTACCGGGAGTTGCCCGGAGGTGAAATTCTTGGTTGTTGCCAGTTTTGACTAGATAGTTGTTGCGCCCTTGGTTCGTTTGGGCGGTGACTGTTGCGTTGTCCAGAACCACGGAAGCCGTGATAATCTCAATTTCCCGTGTACTCTTACCGGGAGTTGCTTCGGGTAAACGTACCACACCACCGTGCAGTGTAGTTAACTTTGTTTCTCCTAAAACTCCACCGGATTCTATAGTATCGCCATTGCTCACCACCAATTCCGCTCCGGGAGGTAAGTTATAAACTTCCCCAGAAAGAATCCAAATCAAACCACCTCTTGCAGCAGTTGTGGTGGTGTTGCCCTGACGGTCAGTTTTCTGTTCCGGTACAACATCAGCAAATTTAACTTCCCCTGCTAAGTCAGAAGCCACATCTTTAACAGCTTTTTCCGTATTAACACGAGTTGTACGTCCACCGATCGCAACTTCTGCTAGCAGCTGACCTTTTTTCACCTTCTGCCCATCAACAACATATAAAGTTGAACCTTGGGTAACGGGAATATCTTGGATTGTACTGCCAGTTCCGGTGCTTGCCACTTCCAAAGAAATATTGCCATTCATCTCCACATACTGGGCGTCTTCTCCGTGGCGGGTGCGGTAAGCTCTCAGACGCAATTTCTTGGAGTAGCGAACAACCCCATCACTCTCCGCACGTACTTGTTTTGCCACTTCACCAGTGAATACACCACCCGTGTGGAAAGTACGCATTGTCAGCTGGGTACCCGGTTCCCCGATACTTTGCGCCGCAATGATCCCCACGGCTTCACCCAAATCTACCCATTTTGCGTGTGCCAAACTCCAGCCATAGCAGTGTTGGCAAACAGACCTCGCCGCTTCACAAGTTAGGGGCGATCGCACCATAACTTCTTGAACGCCAGCTTTTTCAATCTTAATAGCCAATTCATCAGAAACATCACTATTGCGAGGAGCAATCACCTCACCCGTAACCGGATGCACGACATCTTCTGCAATCACCCGTCCAAACAGACGTGTCCGCAGATTAATCAAGACTTTGTTACCTTCGGTCATTGCCCGTAAGGGAATTCCCCTAGTGGTACCGCAGTCAACCTCCCGAATAATCACCTCTAGACCTTGGCAATTGATATTATTATCAGCCAAAACTAGCTCAGCACTGGAGAACGCAACTACTAATCTAGCTACCTATTTAAAACAACATCCAGAGATAAATGTCTCTAATGTCGCCTATACTTTACAAATAGGTCGTAGAGCTTTTAACCATCGCCGAATTTTTGTCTGCCAGAACATTAAGGGTGCTATAGCTACTCTGGAAACACAAGACCAACAGAGGGTTTTTACTGCTTATCAGGAGCATAGAGAACAGCCCGTCATCTTCATGTTTTCGGGACAAGGGGGGCAATATGTCAATATGGGGCGAGAATTGTACTCAGTCGAACCCACCTTCCGCCAACACGTAGACACTTGCGCTGAGATTTTGCAGCCTCACCTGGGTGTTGATATCCGTTCTGTATTGTATCCAACATCACAAGATACAGAAAAAGCTTGTTTCCAACTACAACAAACGGTCTTTGCCCAACCTGCCCTGTTTGTGGTTGAGTACGCCCTAGCTCAGTTATGGATGGAATGGGGAGTGCATCCACAGGCCACCATTGGTCACAGCATCGGGGAATATGTCGCCGCAACCATTGCAGGTGTCTTTTCTCTAGAAGATGCCCTAGCAGTTGTGGCGACCAGAGGAAAACTCATGCAACAATTGCCCACTGGCAGTATGCTTGCTATTGGATTACCATACAAAGATGTGCAATTGCTGTTGGATGCAGAACCCTTGGATGGTAAGTCTTTAGACATAGCCGCAATTAACAGCCCATCAAGCTGTGTGGTGTCTGGTACAAATGAGGCGATCTCCGCACTCCAGGAGCAATTGTTTGACCAAGGGATTGAATGTCGTCTGTTGCATACGTCCCACGCCTTTCATTCTCACATGATGTCACCAATATTGGAACCATTTGTGCAGCTGGTGAAAACTGTGAAACTCAGACCACCACGCATTCGCTTTATTTCCAATGTGACTGGGACTTGGATGAGCGATGAACAAGCCACAAATCCCAACTATTGGAGCCAACATTTGCGCCAAACTGTGAAATTCTCCGATGGTATAACCCAATTGTTAGAGCAGTTTGAAGGTGTGTTTTTAGAGGTGGGACCCGGAAGAACTTTAAGTACATTAACAATACAGCATCTACAGAGAAATCCACAACAGGTGGTGCTCAGTTCATTACCCCATGTCAAAGAACAACAATCGGATGTGGCATGGTTGTTGCAAACATTAGGTAGATTGTGGCTAAGTGGTGTCCAAATAGATTGGTCGGGATTTTATCGCCATGAACGCCGTCATCGTTTACCTTTGCCGACTTACCCGTTTGAGCGACAACGCTACTGGATTGAACCGCCAAAACCAGGAGTTGACCGCAAAGCACTACCAGACCCCGACCGACAATCCCAAGTGTCGCAGGACTTCGTTGCTCCCAGAACACCCATTGAAGAAATGCTAGCCAGCATTTGGGCTTCCCTGCTGCAACTCGATCGCGTGGGTATTCATGACAACTTTTTTACCTTGGGAGGACATTCCTTACTGGCAACGCAGCTGATGTCACGGGTGCAAAGTACTTTTGCAGTGGAGTTACCATTGCGTAGCTTGTTTGAGTTACCAACTGTCGCTGCCCTGGCTGAGTCCATTGCTACTGCCCAGCAAAGCCAACAATCTCAACAAACTCCCCCTATCGTAAGAGTGCCACGGCAGCTGAAAATGCCAGTGTCATTCGCCCAACAGCGCTTGTGGTTCCTACAGCAATTTGAACCAGAAAGCGGCTTTTATAATATTCCGGTAGCTGTACGTTTTCAAGGTCAACCTAATATTATAGCACTGGAACACAGCCTCAATCACATCATCAGCCGCCACGAAGCCCTACGAACCAACTTTATTCAGGTAGATGGGCAACCGATGCAGGTCATTGCTAGCAGTACACCTCTCTCACTGACAGTAGTAGACTTGCAGCAGCTGGATACTACCGAGGGCGAAATCACTTGTCAGCAACTGATAGCAGTAGAAGCAGTACGTCCCTTTGACTTAGCAACCGATTTGTTAGTGCGGGCTAGTTTGTTCCAACTTCAACCCACAGAACACGTCCTGCTACTGGTGATGCATCACATAGTTTCAGATGCGTGGTCAATGGGCGTACTGGTGCGTGAGTTAGCAACAGTCTATCAAGCTATCTGCAATGAGTTACCAATTGCATTGCCCGAGCTGCCGATTCAGTATGCGGACTTTGCCGTCTGGCAGCAGCAGTGGTTGCAGGGAGAGGTGCTGGCAAAGCAGATGGAATACTGGCAGCAACAACTTGCGGGTGCTCCATCGCTGTTGGAGTTACCCACCGAGCGATCGCGACCTGCAATTCAAACTTATACTGGAGCAACTAAAAGATTCTTACTCTCTCCACAACTGAGTGAAAAGCTAGTTGTCTTGAGCCAGAAACAAGAGGTGACGCTGTTTATGACCCTCTTAGCAGCGTTTCAAACCTTGCTGTACCGCTACACCGGACAGACTGACATCTGCGTGGGTACGCCGATTGCCAACCGCAATCGCAAAGAAACCGAAGAGTTAATCGGTGTATTTGTCAACACTCTAGTGCTGCGGAGCAATTTATCCGGTAACCCCAGTTTTGGCGATTTACTATCACGAGTGCGGGAAGTTGCCCTTGGTGCTTACGCCCATCAAGACTTACCCTTTGAACAGTTAGTCGAGCAATTGCAGCCAGAGCGTTCTTTAAGTTATACACCACAGGTATGGCTTTATTTTTACACGCTGGTTTAAAGCTCATTGGGCTTAAGGGATATGAGTTTTTGATTGATGAAGGAATCCGGAAAACTCAATACATGGCTGCTCGCATTTCGGCGATGCCTGAATTTGAATTGCTTGCAGAACCTGATACTAATTTGCTAATTTATCGCTATATTCCGGTGGAGTTTAGAGGGCTTGTTGCTAAAAAGCAGTTGACAGAGATAGATAATGAAATTATTAATAATTTTAATGAAACTTTACAGAAGAGGCAGCGCCAAATAGGTCGCACTTTTGTCTCACGAACGACAAAAACAATTATCAATTTGGATAAGGAAATTGCTATAATTGCCATGCGTGCAGTGATTGCTAATCCATTAACAACTGAAGAAGATATTGATGCAGTTTTAAATGACCAAATTCAGATTGCTTTGGAAATTTCGGTGGAGAGCATCTCACTTTCATAAAAACCCCCGTAAAACCTCACGCCAACCTTACTCAGAAGAGGGAGCATAAATCTTGTTTACCCCCTTGTTATATCAAGTTCATCTAATTCTTATACTTCAAAAGTAACGAATAGTATCTGTAGGGTGGGCAATGTCGATTATATCTGGGTTATATCTGAGTTTTGGCGAGCATTGCCCAACGCCAGATGCTTCAAGCCGGTAAACCCGTCCAACGCACTGGCTCCCCTACGTGTCTTTAATAGGAATCCTATATTCTAGAAAGCTGATAATAAAGTTTTGCCTTATGGACATAGCAAATAATTTGATTAATAGCTTAAATAATCAAGACCAAATTGCTATTATTGGTATGGCAGGTCGTTTTCCTGGGTCAAAAAATGTTGATAGTTTCTGGCAAAACCTGCGCGATGGCGTAGAGTTAATTTCTTTTTTTACAGATGAAGAATTAGTATCTGCTGGGGTAAATCCAGCATTGCTGAACGATCGCAGTTATGTGAAAGCAAGCGGTGTATTAGAAGATATAGAGTTATTTGACGCTTCATTTTTTGAATTTTCTCCCAGAGAAGCTGAAATTACAGACCCACAACATCGCCTTTTTATAGAATGTGTTTGGGAAGCACTAGAAAATGCTGGCTACAACTGCCAAACTTATAGCGGTCAAATTGGTCTTTTCGCTGGTGTTGCTGTCAGTACATACCTGCTTTCAAACTTATATCTCAACCGGGATTTGATGGAATCAGTAGACAGCTTCCAAACTTTGATTGGAAACGATAAAGATTTCCTGCCCACGCAAGTTTCTTACAAATTAAACTTAAGAGGACCAAGTATTAATGTACAGACTGCCTGCTCGACATCATTAGTGAGTGTCCATTTAGCCTGCCAAAGTTTAATGAATGGTGAAAGTGATATTGCTTTAGCAGGCGGTGTTTCTGGAGCAATTTCGTTGCATTGCAAATAGAAGCATTGATTATGGAGTGCTACGCTACTTAAGCGAGGATACAATACTTACAGAGCGAATTCGATCGCTTCCCCAAGCAGAGGTATTTTTTCTCTACCTTGGTCAGTTTGGTAAAAGCTTCGATCTGTCTTCTATGCTGAGACCGACTGAAGAATTTGCCGGATCGCTGTACAGTCCACAAGGAACTCAGCCTCATCTGCTAAGCGTGATTGCATGGGTTAATGAAGAAGGTCAGTTGAGACTGGAATTTAGCTATAGCACAAATCTGCATCGACGCGAGACTATAGAAAAACTCTCTCATAGTTTTGTAGAAGCGCTCAAGTCTCTCATCACCCACTGTCGCTCTCTAGAAGAAGTAGAATATACCCCTTCAGACTTTTCAGCAGCAAACATAAATCAAGAAAATTTGAATAGCTTGCTGGCTCAGATTGGTCAATGATATAGGAGGAATTTTCAATGAAACAAAAAAATATTGAAGATATATATGAACTTTCGCCCTTACAGCAGGGTATGCTTTTTCACACGCTGGTTGAACCCCATTCCGGAGTGTATTTTGAGCAGTTTTGCTACGCTTTGCAAACTCAGCTTAATGTTCCAGTTTTCAGAAAAGCTTGGCAGCGAGTTTTAGATCGGCATCCAATTTTGCGTACCTCCTTCTACTGGGAAAATCTTGATAAACCATATCAAGTGGTGTATCGGCAAGTAGACGTGCCTTGGGAATTTCAAGACTGGCGTCAACTGTCTTTACAGGAGAGAGAAAACCAGTTAGAAGTTTTTTTAGCAGGCGATCGCAAACGAGGCTTTGTACTTTCCCAGGTTCCACTCATACGTTTGGCATTAATTCAGGTGGCTGACGACAGTTATCAATTTGTCTTCAGCTTTCACCATATATTGATGGAAGGATGGTCTTTAACATGGCTGTGGAAAGAATTTTATGAATTCTACAATGCTTTTTACAAAGGTGAGGATTTACATCTGGAATATCCTCGTCCTTTCAAAGAATACATTTGTTGGTTACAGCAGCAAGATATATCAAAAGCTGAAACTTTCTGGCGTGAGACACTTAAAGGATTTACGGTACCAACACCACTTGTTATGGATAAGGGTTCGGGTACTTTCTCTAGCCAAGACGAAGACCATGATTGTCAACAGACTTTACTATCAGAAACAACGACAGCTGCTTTAAATTCTGTGGCACGGAAATATCATCTTACCTTAAACATTCTGCTAAAGGGGGCTTGGGCTATACTTTTAAGTCGTTATAGCGGAGAGCCAAATGTAGTTTTTGGAGCCACATCTTCAGGCAGACCAACTGAACTGGCAGAAGCAGAGTCCCTGATGGGACTTTTCGCCAACACATTGCCGCTCGACGTTTGCCAGTCGCTTCTGTTCTGACAGGGGAATGCCTAGTTTTTCAAAGGTTTCCAATAAAGTTGGATCGACCTCATCCAAGCTGTTAAGCTTTTGTTTCTTTTGTTTTGGTGCCGAATAGTAGATAATGTTCTGATAATCTATGGCAGGGTACTTAACGCTCGGCCAGGTCGGTTCTACCATTTTTTGCCACTGACGGAAAGCCCTAAGGCGAAAATCCAGCATAAACTCCGGCTCGTTTTTCTTGGCGGAGATTAAACGGACAATGTCCTCGTTAAGTCCACGGGGGATTGTGTCGGCTTCAATGTCAGTAACAAAGCCGTACTTGTATGGCTGGTTGACTAAGGTTTTGACAGTGGCACTCATCGGCTGTTATCTCTCGTGTTCGCTTTCTCAATTTCTTTAAGGATGGGAGACGGAATCTTTAAACCCGTTTTCCCTGAGGCTCGCCGAGATGTTACACGGCTGCTATGATAATAAGTATAGAGACTAAAACAACATCAATGTTGTTTAACATATCTTTATTTTACGCTAGATTAACAACAACGTTGTTGTGAAAAGCAAATTTCTTGATAAATTTTTGGGACGACGATGGCGACTACCCAGCAGTCCTCAACCAAGCAGGATATCTTAGAATATCTTTTAAAACACTCACAGGCTACGGCTTTTGAGCTAGCTGAAGCCTTAGAAGTTAGCCCGCAAGCGATTCGCCGTCATATCAAAGATTTGGAAGCGGAGCAGTTAATTTCTCTCTTGTCGTCCGTGCAAGGGGGAATGGGACGTCCACAACTTCTCTATCAACTGACTCGTCAGGGACGAGAACGGCTAAATACAAAAGTTAGCGATCGCCTAGGTGATAGCTACGGGAAATTTGCCGTTTCTCTACTCGATACCCTAGCGGAAACCGTGGGACGGGACGAAGTGAGTTCGATTCTACGAAAACAATGGGAGCGCAAAGCACAAGATTATCGAGAACGTCTCGGTAACGCTTCGCTCTCAGAGAGAGTGGCAACTTTGGTAGAACTGAGAAAAGCAGAAGGCTACATGGCTGAATGCCATCCAGTATCATCCACCGATCCCTCTGAAGACAAAAAGTTTATTCTCACCGAGCATAACTGTGCGATTTCCAATGTCGCAGAATCTTTCCCCAGTGTTTGCGGTCATGAATTAGAGATGTTCGCTGCCGTGTTACCAGATTGTACGGTAGAACGTACTCACTGGATTATTAACGGCGAACATCGCTGTGGATATTTAGTTAAAGCAAGAAAATAATTGCTTTCATTAATTTATTTGCCCGGTCATTCAGACCTTTTATTAAGCATAAGTCATAAATCAGGGGACATTGGTAATTGGTTTTACCAACTACAATTAGGTTTCTTAAAAAGGATGAAGGATAAAGGTTCTGTGCTCTCAGCACCTTTTCCTCCCTCACTAGTTCATATGTTCGCATTGAAAGGGCTGGCAGTGCCCACCCTACAAAAATGGGTAATTTAAGAGCAGAGAAGGAGTAATTAAATACAGAACAGCAAATCTACGAGATGCAAAAAAACCCCGAGCTTGTCAGGGTTTTCGGTGCTTTAATCTATGCAGCGTATTTCAGTGTTGTTTTGTATTTTGATTTGGTTGAAAAGCTTGCACACCAATCTAAAGGTATAAACCAATTATATGTAAACCGCTATACATTGTTTTGTTGTTTTGGTTCCAATTACAAAAACCCCGATAGAATCGGGGTTGGTGGTGTTTGCCAAAACAGGTTTCTTGTGACGCTTATATTTTGAGTTAAGTGAAAGCGATCGCACGCCATCCAAAAGAGATAAATCCATATCTGTAATAAGACGTAAATTTAAAATGTCGTAGGGTAGAGATCTTTACCTGTCCTACTTTACAAATTCAATGCGCGGAATCTGGCTAACCCAATAAAAAATCTTCTAAAGCAGGTACATCAACCCAACTAGACTTCGCATTTGATTCGTGAGATAAATCCATCAATAACTGAGAATAAATCCCTTCTTGCAAAGATGGAACTGTCTGTTGTTTACGTTCTATCCCTTGCACCCATTGGTCGATAACTCTAATAAATGCAGAAATTCGCCCATCGGCAAAGTTTTTTGGAAATAGCAAGCGGTTGGGTATTTCTATTTCGGTTAAGGGTTTACCCGGAGTGGAAGTCCAAACACGGAATCCATGTATGTAATCTTTTTGATTTTCACTTCCCAAAACTAAACTACCGCCCTCTCCATACACTTCCACCCAATGGGTACGTTGTGCGTGAACCGCAGCACTGATAGAGACTTGGCAAGGTGTTCCATCCGCCAATTCTAGAGTTAGCATACAGGTATCATCCGTCTCTACTGGCTTGAGTTCTCCAGTCTGGGGGTCTGGTCTATGGGAAATAGCGGTACTGAAGTGGGCATTCAATCTGCGTACCGGACCGAATAACCAGTGAATGTAATCAAAAGTATGAGAACCCAAAGAACCTAATGCCCCTCCTCCTTGGTCTTTCCGGGAATACCAGTTCCAAGGACGTGTCGCATCAGCACGAGAAGAACCCAGCCAATCGATTTTAATCAAGCGTTTAGAACCAATCGCGCCTTCTGACAAGAGTTCAGCGAGCAATTGCCATCCGGGTACAAAGCGAAATTCAAAGTCTACTGTAGCAATGACGCCTCTGTGTTTTGCTAGCTCGTAGAGTTCTTTGGCTTCGGCTGCGTTCATGGTGATGGGTTTCTCTATTAGCAGGTGTTTGCCCGCTTGCAGCACTGTCTTTGCCATTTCGTAATGCAAAAATGGCGGTGTGGAAATACAGTATCAAGCCAAGTTAACACCTATTGAGAGTACTTCTGAGCCACGTTTGTGGAAACTTAACTTAACAAATTGATAGTTTATTTTCACTGCAGCAACTCTTCCACCTGATGCTGGCTCCATAATTGTCTGTAGAGACCTGGTTGTTGTAAAAGCTCTAGAGCATCGGTACAGAAATCATAAATAACCTTGTTTTCTGTAGAGACGAGCCATGGCGCGTCTCTAAATTCACGAAATATCAAGGATTACAGCCGAGAAAAAATGTGTTTTGTGCTTCCATTTTGACTACTGTACCGGCGCTCTAGCTGTTTATCTTAAGTAATCGCGATGGAGTTTGTGTTGTGGTTTGTGCTACTTTAAAGCCTATCTTTTTTACCCAAGCAGGTTGGTATGGATAAATTTGATGATTGGGCATCCGAGAAGGTATCCAGGGCAGACATAGGTTGAAACTCGACGGAACAAGGGTTGGCGTTACCGCCAGTATGCCTGATTTATGAAGTTTTACCAACATTTGGTTAAAAGTTGGTGTTTACAAAATATTTTTAAGAGTGTCGCATCTCTTCTTACTCGCCCATTGAAATTTGATTGGGGTCAAATAACCACCTATTGCCAACAATCTCCTCTAAGCGTTGATTGAGTCGGGGAAGGAAATCATCTGGATCGTTCAGCCGTAACTGGATAAACCAAGCCTCAAACGCTTCTTCTGTCTCAATTCCTTGCCTACCCGCCGCCCCTGCTATCATCCTCCAACTATGGTTTTGGAGTTCCTCTAACTGCGGATGACCTTCACCTTGGCGGGCGCAAAAGAATCTTGCCATTGCACCTAATAAAGCTTCTACCTCATCGCCTTGAGGCACTATATCATATAAAACACGGATTAGGTTAATTGTACTCTCTAAAGGCGCTTGAATTCTCAGCGTCAGCCATATTGCTTGAGCTAAGTAAACCGAACTGTTGCTTTCATCTGCTAAGCCTAAATTACCGAGACTTTTTACCAAATCACCATAAGCCCTTATTTGTCCGAGTGCGACAACAACTTGCTCCCAGAGTGCGATCGCTCTAGGGATGTCCCCTTGGTCGGCGAATACCAGTGCCATGTTGTTGAGGGTAGCGGCTTTACCTTTGACATCGCCAATCCGCTCTTTTATTTCCAAAGATTGCTCCCAGAGTGCGAGCGCTCTAGGGATGTCCCCTTGGTGGGCGAATACCTGTGCCATGTTGTTGAGGGTAGTGGCTTTACCTTTGACATCGCCAATCCGCTCAGATATTTCCAAAGATTGCTCCCAGAGTGCGAGCGCTCTAGGGATGTCCCCTTGGTGGGCGAATACCAGTGCCATGTTGTTGAGGGTAGTGGCTTTACCTTTGACATCGCCAATCCGCTCAGATATTTCCAAAGATTGCTCCCAGTAACTGGGAACTAGTGGTCAAGGAACCTTCGTCACAAGGCAACGGAACCAAGCAGCGATGCGCTTCTAGTTGAGCGAGCTTATACCGTAGAGTTGGGTTTGTCCAATTTATCTAATTGTGGGTAACTTTGTCCAAACTTTTAGAAGCGGTTGTAAACCAAGGTTCTTCAGTAGCAATCGTTAATTGAACCTCAGAGATAGAGTAGGGGCAAACAGTCATTTACCCCTACTTCTTTGTATGCAGCTTTTTTGCTGACTGAGCTAAGGTTTTTGGGGTCTAACAACTTGCGAGGCTGGGGGAGTTTGTATCTGTTGACCTTGCTGCTGAAGTAGTTGTTGCTGCTTCGCTCTAAATTCAGCTGCAGCATCGTTTAATTGTTGATTTTGTTGCTCGGAATTCCAAACACTACTGCCTTGATTAAACCGATGAATGAGATCGAAAACACCCATATTATCGACTTCATTGGAATTGGGTGCCAATGGATCGTTGGTATTCCGTTGTGGATCGAGGTCTTGCAAAATACTTCTTCCAGTATCAGCTAAGCTGGGTTGTTGTCCCAGCACTGAAGCTAGTCCTATTGCTACAGCTGCAGCTGCAATCGATCCCTTGAGCGTTAAAAACGGCTTTTTCATAAAGAGTATGAAATGTAAAGTATGAAGTATGAAGTATGAAGGATGAAGTGTGAATTTTTATCCTTTATCCTTTATACTTTATCCTTTATGCTAGGGTTCGGCGTAACTGGGGTTGAATACTCAACAATGCCACAACAGCGAAGCCGAGCAACACCACCAATGCACCAAAAAAGGTAACGTCACCCCAGAAAGCGTGCATCACAACACTATTTAATCCCCAATCTTTATGGACGTACAGATAGCGAATTGGTTCAATTGCGTAACTGAGGGGGTTGAGGGTAGCCACAACCTGTAACCATTGAGGCATGAAGGAGAGGGGTGCTAATGCAGTACTGGCAAACAACATTGGCAGGGTACTTACAAAAATCACCGCAATCAATTCAATGTGTCCCGGTAATGCAAAAGCCAGACCGAGACTGATAGCAGTTACACCTAATGCCAGCAGGAACACTATTAAGACTATTGCTCCCAAACCTGCAACGTCTGGTAATCCAGCGCCTAAAGCTGCCGCTGCTGTTACAATCACCGCTGATTGTAACAAACTTTGACTAATGATAAAGATTGCTGAAGCCAAAACTATGGAAAACCGCGATGCCAAGGGAGCAACTAATAATCGATTCAGAAAACCGAATTCGCGATCGAACATGACGGGCAAACCTGCATTCAGCGCTCCAGCAAATGCAGTAAAAACAATCACACCAGCACTTAAGAATTGACCGTAATTTGTGGTATTGCCAAAAATGCCTTTTGGTGCATTTTGAAATAACGCGCCAAACAGTAC
>NZ_BAAFZH010000016.1:0-14340 GCF_054684315.1 Scytonema sp. NUACC21
CCAACGATATACTAGGCATGGGAATCGCAAAAAATCTTAAATTTTGCATGATTGAGGCAGAAATATTAAGGGGTGAATTTACAGTTATTAACATACGTGGATAGTTGTAAATAGCCAAGAATCGATGACGTAAAGAGCAGGAAACATGAATTCAGGAATTGATCTGCAAGGAACGTTTATTCAATCCCTAATGGATTTAGGACTGTCGGCAGGTGCAGCTAAAGCCATTTGGATGCCATTACCAATGGGACTGATGATTATTGGTGCTACGGTAGGAGTGCTAGTTTGCGTTTGGCTAGAAAGAAAGATTTCAGCAGCGGCACAGCAGCGGATTGGTCCTGAGTACATTGGTCCTTTTGGTTTGCTAGCACCTGTAGCAGATGGTCTCAAGCTGGTTTTTAAAGAAGATGTGGTGCCAGCGAAATCAGATGCTTTGCTGTTCACCCTCGGTCCTATCATCGTGACAATTCCAGTGTTTCTGTCCTACTTAATAGTGCCGTTTGGACAGAACCTAGTGATTACAAATGTCGGGCTTGGGGTATTCTTGTGGATTGCCTTGTCTAGCATTGCGCCCATTGGCTTGTTAATGGCTGGTTACTCATCTAACAACAAATACTCTCTTTTGGGAGGCTTACGGGCAGCAGCACAATCAATTAGTTATGAAATTCCTTTGGCACTGGCGGTGTTGGCTATAGCGATGATGTCTAACAGCCTCAGCACCATTGACATTGTCAATCAACAATCCGGTTACGGTATTCTTGGCTGGAACGTTTGGCGGCAACCAGTTGGCTTCATTATCTTTTGGATAGCTGCCCTTGCTGAATGCGAAAGATTGCCCTTTGACTTACCCGAAGCAGAAGAAGAACTTGTAGCTGGCTATCAGACAGAGTACTCGGGTATGAAATTTGGTTTGTTTTACCTGAGTTCTTACGTCAACTTAGTTCTTTCTGCCCTGCTGGTTGCAGTTCTATACCTGGGCGGTTGGGATTTCCCCATTCCCCTTAACCTGATAGCGAGTTGGTTTGGGGTGAGCGAACTCAATCCCATTTTGCAGGTTGTCACCGCCGCATTGGGAATCACCATGACCGTACTCAAAGCATATTTCCTCGTCTTTCTAGCAATATTAGTACGGTGGACAGTACCACGGGTTCGCATTGACCAATTGTTAGATTTAGGATGGAAGTTTTTGCTACCTGTGGGTTTGGTTAACTTGCTACTAACCGCAGCCCTGAAACTAGCCTTCCCCGTCGCTTTTGGTGGTTAGTTAGTCATTAGTTATTTGTCATTTGTCATTAGTACTCTCACAAATGACAAAGGACAAAGAACACCGGACAAATCCTAAGAAGAGAGAGACACGAAACATGTTGAAGTTCCTAAAACAAGTTGGTGATTATGCCAAAGAAGCGGTACAAGCTGTTTAGACTCCCGCATCGGTAACAAATTCTTAAACGCTGGTATTGGTTGGGGTTGTTCTTGCTTCCCGAAAGACGTTGCAGCTCTCATTCACACTGCTGATGACTACGGCTATGAAGCCCAGTTGCTAAAATCCGCTGTTAGCGTTAACGAACGCCAGCGTCTGATTGCAATTGAAAAACTCCAGCAAACCCTGAAAATCCTCAAAGGTAAAACTGTTGGATTGTTGGGTTTAACCTTTAAGCCCGATACCGATGATATGCGTGACGCGCCTGCTCTCAACATTATCGAGCAGCTGAACCGCTTGGGAGCAAAAGTGAAAGCTTATGACCCCATTGTTTCCCAAACCGGTATGCGTCATGGTTTGTCCGGAGTGTTGGTGGAAACCGATGCTGAAAGACTTGCTGATGGCTGTGATGCATTAGTACTAGTGACAGAATGGCAACAGTTCAAAAACTTGGACTATACCAAAATGGCTACACTCATGAACCACCCCGTGATTATTGATGGTCGTAATTATCTCGACCCCGAATCAATGATACGTGCTGGCTTTCAATACGTGGGTGTCGGTCGATAATTGAGTGTTATGTTTCCCAGGCGGTTGCCTGGGAATTTTGCTTTACCCGCCAAATTGCAACAATTCGCAAAAAAAGTCAAAGAAATGAGTAAATGACAATCATGGCGTTTCTTTATTGGTAGTGAGAGAATACAACAAGGTAAAATACAAGCGCTTGATGCTACATTCTCAACGTCATGGGCAATACTTTTGGGCATTTGTTTCGCGTCACTACTTTTGGTGAGTCCCACGGCGGCGGTGTGGGAGTCGTTATTGATGGTTGTCCTCCGCAACTGGAAATCTCTCCTGAGGAGATTCAAGTAGAATTAGATAGAAGGCGTCCCGGACAAAGTAAGATTACAACTCCTCGCAAGGAAGCCGATTCCTGCGAAATTCTGTCTGGAGTATTTGAAGGGAAAACTCTTGGAACGCCAATAGGAATCCTGGTGCGTAACAAAGATACCCGTTCCCAGGATTATGATGAGATGTCTGTTAAGTATCGCCCCTCCCATGCAGATGCAACTTACGACGCCAAATATGGCATTCGTAATTGGCAAGGTGGTGGTAGATCCTCGGCACGAGAAACAATTGGACGAGTTGCAGCAGGTGCGATCGCCAAAAAAATTCTTCGTCAAGTTGCTAATGTTGAAGTAATAGCTTATGTCAAGCGTATCAAAGATTTAGAAGGCGATATCGATCCAAACGCTGTGACTTTAGAGCAAGTGGAAAGTAATATCGTCCGGTGTCCTGATGCTGAATGTGCAGAACGGATGATTGAACTGATTGAACAAACTGGTAGAAAAGGGGATTCCATCGGCGGAGTGGTGGAGTGTGTAGCACGGAATGTCCCCAAAGGTTTGGGCTTAGGCTTATATTCAGCAGCTAATCATTTCATAGATACCTTTACTAATCGTCACAACCAAACCTATTCTTTGCCGTGGTACACTATAAATTGGGACAAATTACAACTGAATGTAGCCCAAGAACAAAAAACACTTGAGCAAGCATCTGAGATGGGATTAGCCATTACTCCAAAAG
This sequence comes from Scytonema sp. NUACC21, assembly GCF_054684315.1. Taxonomy (NCBI): domain Bacteria; kingdom Bacillati; phylum Cyanobacteriota; class Cyanophyceae; order Nostocales; family Scytonemataceae; genus Scytonema; species Scytonema sp. NUACC21. The sequence goes on from NZ_BAAFZH010000016.1 coordinate 3,008, forward strand.
AAGCTGTAGAAGTATTTAAACGAATATTATTTTTAAAGGAAGGGACTCATCTTATTGTTTCTACAGTAGACATCAATGCTAGAAATAAGCATATATTTAACTTCGACTCTTTGGCAAATTTAAAATCTTCCAAGAAATTAGATTCATTATCACGCTACTTCAGACCTAATCTTAGTAATTCCTATGTTGCTCCGACAGATGAGTTGGAAAAACAAGTTACGGAAATATGGCAAGAGGTACTTGGGATTGCAGAAGTTGGTATTTACGACAACTTTTATGAGTTAGGAGGAGACTCTCTTATTGCAACCCAACTAGTTTCTCGATTGCGAGCAAAGTTCCCAGTAGATTTACCACTGCGTGGTCTTTTATTACAAGCCATGATACCTATCAAGCAGACAGAAATGATTGAGCAACTTCTGTTGGAAAAAATTGAAGAATTATCTGAAGAGGAGGCAGAAGTGCTTTTGGCTTCTTCTCACTTTTCTAAATAACTTGATTTGAAACCTTTATTAAGAAACAGGAAAAACAGTTTATGTCTTTAGCTAGCAGTCCTCCAAATTATGAGCCGATTGCTCGGTTGCAGAACGAATTCAAGAATACAGGTAAATATTTGGTATAAGGTATAATACCTGCTTTATCTTATTAATAATTTTCTAACTAAAAAAGGAATACTTGCAGTTAATGACTCTTCAGATAACTTTTAACAATGGATAAACAAACCTCTAATTTATCACCTGCGAAAAAAGCTCTTCTAGAAAAATGGAAGAGAGGCAATTTTCAAGCTGACACTATTCCTAAGCGTCAAGTCTCGAGGAATATTCCCTTATCTTTTTCACAACAGAGGCTATGGTTTATCGACCAGCTTTACCACGGGAGTTCTTTTTATAATATTCCAATTGCTTTTCATATAGAAGGACAGCTTAATATTACAGCTATTCAGCAAAGTTTGAATGAAATTCTCAAGCGCCACGAAGTTTGGCGCACAACTTTTACGCTTGTAAATGGAGAACCAGTACAGGAAATTGCACCTCAATTAACTTGGGATTTACCAATGATTAATCTTGAGCATTTGTCTGGTCAAGATTGGGAATCTGAGGTGAAACAACTTGTAGCCCAGGAAGCAAAAAAATCCTTTAATTTAGCTAAAGGACCTTTAATCAGAGCCACTTTACTTCGCTTAAGTGAAGAAGAATACGTTCTGCTTGTGACCATGCACCACGTTATCACGGATGGATGGTCTTGTGGAGCGATATCAATACCTTGGGACTGATACACCGATTGCACTTCGTTCACTAAGAACGTCTGCACTTTCTGTAAAGCGAGACTAGCACAGGCGTAAACTCCATCCTCAGAACCCAGGTTAAAGAAGATTTCCAGGATTTCGTGGGGATTGGATGGACCATCGGTTATCGTCTGACCCGCACTCACCGTTTGTCCGTCGGAAACAATCAAGTTTTGTCCGGGTCCAATGGGGTAATCTGTTACAACACCATTGCTTTCGATAATTTTAGCTGCAATTGCTTCATCACCGTCACCGTAAACAATCTTGACTTCTCCGGCGCGTCGTGCTAGAATACACGCTTCTTTTGGTTTACGCGCTTCAAGGAGTTCCTCAATCCTCGGCAAACCTTGAATGATATCTCCAGTCTTAGCCCGTTCAAATACCAGCAACACCAAGTTATCACCGCGCTGTACCAGTCCACCGTCGTCCACCTGCAACACAGCACCCGCACTCACCCGGTAGGGGCGACCAACACGAATGGTAACAGTGTAATTCTGAGTCGAAAGCGCTGATTCAGCCGCCGCCCCCTCAGCAGCAATATTTTTCACCTGTATAACCTGTCCCGATTCTTCGGCAAAAACTCCAGGAGCAATTTCCGCACCCTCGACCACCAACTCACCGGGCTTGACTTTCGGTACAGCCGTAATACTGTTCATTTTCACCAAATCACTGTGGCGCAACACCAAGCATCGGCGAACCGCTTCAGCTCCCTTTTGTACCCCACGCACTATACCGCCTTCCTTACACAAAATTTGGGTACGTGCAACCACAGCACCTTGAGCGATCGTTTGTCCGTCTTCTACTTCTAGCGATGTTTGAGTACTACCTTGAGTAGCATCTGCCGCAATATCGCGACGAATCACCAAAGATTCCAAAATCACCAATTGCAAGCGCTGAATATCTGGGTCGTCCGCATCGGGAATCAACTCAATGTCCGCAGCCAAAGGAGAAGCATTATGGTCCTGTTCCCCCTCAGTCTCAATCTCCAACACCAGTTGAGTCCGCAGCAGTTCCACACCTTCAACCGTCTTAACGCGTTCCGAATCTTTATAAGGCAAACGCTGCACCGCCCGCAGTTGAATCGATCGCCCGATTTGTTGGCTCACCGAGGTAGTAGATGGCACATCGGGGGTCTCCGGTACGGGGAACTCAACCACAGGACGGCTTAACAGTGCCGGACCTTCCGGTGATTCTACGTACTCAATGTACCGTAATTCGGTAGCAACTTGCCCCAACAACTCCTCACCTGGTTGAACAAAGGTAGCGTCTTTACCCATGACAGCTTCAGGGTCATCTACCATGAGCAATTCCCCTGGTTTTATGACCACTTCCCTCAAAATGTCATTTTTCTGGGTAACTTCAATCACACCACTGTTTTGGCAGAAGATATCGTATAAGGGTTTGAAGGAACTCAGCGAGTTGATTGGTTCTTACCAAACCTTAAAAGATGGCGGACGCGGTATTCCCATTGTTAATACCATCATGGATAAATGCCGGATGGTGAATCTGGATAAGGACATCGCCTTGCCAGAAATGGATGCCAAGGATATGACCGCTGAAGAACGCGATAATATTGTTGGCTTAGTTTACCGCAAGTTGATGGAGATTGAATCGCGGCTGTTGCCCTGTGGGTTGCACGTTATTGGTAAACCACCTTCGGCTGAAGAAGCGATCGCAACTTTAGTTAACATTGCCAGCTTAGATCGTCCTGAAGAAGAAATTCTCAGTCTTCCCCGCATTATTGCCAATAGCGTTGGAAGAAACATTGACGAGATCTACCAAAACAGCGACAGAGGCATTTTAGAAGATGTCCAATTGCTGCAAGACGTGACAATGGCAACTCGTGCTGCTGTTTCCGCCCTTGTGAAAGAGCAAACAGACGCAGAAGGGCGAGTTTCCCTCGTTTCCAAGCTCAACTTCTTTAACATGGGTAAAAAAGAACCTTGGGTAGAAGCACTGCACAAAGCAGGTTATACCAAGGTAGATGCCACAGCCCTAAACCCACTGTTTGAGTATTGGGAATTCTGCTTGCAGCAAGTTTGCGCTGACAATGAATTGGGAGGATTGCTCCAAGGTTTGGAAGGCGAGTACATTCTTCCCGGTCCCGGTGGTGACCCCATCCGCAACCCAGATGTACTGCCCACAGGTAAAAACATCCACGCCCTCGACCCCCAAGCTATCCCCACGACAGCAGCAGTACAATCGGCAAAAATCGTTGTAGATAGATTGCTGGCGCGTCAGATGGTAGAAAACGGCGGTAAGTATCCAGAAACCATCGCTTGCGTGCTTTGGGGAACCGATAACATCAAAACTTACGGTGAATCCCTGGCACAAATCATGTGGATGGTGGGAGTACGACCAGTTCCCGATGCTTTGGGACGGGTGAACAAGTTAGAACTGATTCCCCTAGAAGAGTTGGGACGCCCTCGGATTGACGTAGTTGTCAACTGTTCTGGTGTGTTCCGCGACTTGTTTATCAACCAAATGAATCTGCTGGATCAAGGGGTGAAGATGGCGGCGGAAGCGGATGAACCTTTAGAAATGAACTTTGTCCGCAAACACGCACTTCAGCAAGCAGAAGATATGGGGATCAACTTGCGCCAAGCTGCAACCCGCGTATTCTCAAATGCTTCTGGTTCCTACTCCTCTAATATCAACTTGGCAGTAGAAAACAGCACTTGGGAAAGCGAAGCTGAGTTACAAGAAATGTACCTCAAGCGCAAGTCCTTCGCCTTCAGTGCCGATAACCCCGGTACGATGGAAGAATCACGGGCTATTTTTGAAAAGACCTTGAAAACAGCTGAGGTCACTTTCCAAAATTCCAATATTCGGGAATGCCAATTTCTTCGTAATCGCCAGCTTTATCAAGGTAATCATCTCGCCAATTAGTACTTACAACTTCTACTACTAATGGAATTGATTCACTGTAGCTAACTGTTGATTGATTTTTCCATCTCGGTTCTTTTGCTAAATTAGGACGGTTTAACAAAAGTATATCTGGTAAGTACGCTGATTCACTTTCAGGTGGTTTGACCAACACTGTTTTGGGAATACCGTATGGTAGATTAAGGCGAGTATATTCTAAAGTGAATTTCTCAACCAAAAATACAATAATCTCTTCATGGTCACCTAATGGTTGTGACATCTCAACAATTACCCCATTGTGTAGTTCATACCGACCATTGTCTGGTTTCCAATTTGCAAACTCTTCAAACGTTACTACTTTGGGTAGGGCTTGAGTCATACATACCTCAACTTGGGGACTTCCAAATAAAAAAACTTCCAAAATTTCTTGAAAAAATAATTTTTACAACTCAAATAGGATTGCTATATTAGTTTAAATCTTCTCACAACATAACATGGAGACAAAAAGTGCAAATCACTAAACGCAATGTTGAATTGAGAGTAGATGACAGTTTAATGCGTGTTTATGTAGCTGCCCCCAAAGCCGCAGGAACATACCCCGGTATCCTGTTTTACAGTGATATTTATCAGTTAGGTAGTCCAATGATTCGTCTGGTTAACTATCTAGCAGGACATGGCTATGTAGTGGCAGCCCCGGAAATTTTTCATCGTACTGAACCCATTGGTTTAGTTATTGAACCAGACGACCTTGGTCGGATGCGAGGTAATGATAATGCCCGCCGAACTCCGATAGCTGGGTATGATGCTGATTGCCGTGCTGTGATTGAATTTCTGAAAGGGGAAAGTTCGGTTGCTTCAGGACAGATAGGCACTTTAGGTTTTTGTATCGGTGGGCACCTATCTTTCCGGGCAGCTTTCCAAAGTGAAATTCAGGCAGCTGTGTGCTGTTATCCCACCGGCATTCCAAGTGGCAAACTAGGTCAGGGAGTCGCCGATACAATTCACCGGGTCAGTGAAATTAAAGGTGAAATGCTCATCGTATTTGGTACTCTTGACCCTCACATCCCAGAACCAGACCGTCAAACAATCGTAAAAGCCCTTGAAAATGCAAGTGTTCCCCATCAAATTCTCTTATATGAAGCAGAGCACACCTTCATGCGCGATGATGGTTATCGTTATGATGCTGCGGCGACTACCTTTGCCTGGGCTGAAATAATAGCTTTCTTGAAACGCGTGTTTGTAGTTTAGGAAAAGTTGAAAAAAGACATCCTCCCATGCCACAGTGGTTAGATATGGTGGGCGAGGATGTTAACAAATACTATTTTGTAATATTAAGTGCAACTAAACCTTTGCTTCCAAAGATTTGAGCAACTCAGTATTCACACACCCGGTTGGGACTGTCACGGCTTGCCTATTGAACTGAAAGTTTTGCAGAACATGAAGCAAGCAGAACGGCAAAACTTGACGCCTTTGCAACTGCGACAGAAAGCAAAGGAATTTGCTCTCTCTACGGTAGATGAACAGCGCGAAAGTTTCAAACGCTACGGTATTTGGGGTGATTGGGAACATCCTTATCTGACACTGTAGCCGGAATATGAAGCGGCTCAAATTGGTGTTTTCGGTCAGATGGTGCTGAAAGGCTACATCTATCGCGGTCTAAAGCCAGTACACTGGAGTCCCAGTTCTAAAACTGCTTTGGCGGAAGCTGAGTTGGAATATCCCGAAGGTCACACCTCCCGCAGTATCTACACTGCTTTCAAAATGACAAGTCTGTCGGAAGCAGTGAAACCAGTTTTGGGTGAGTTTTTGCCTGAGTTGGGTGTCGCTATCTGGACAACTACACCTTGGACAATTCCAGGTAACTTGGCTGTTGCACTGAATCCGGAACTCAATTATGCGGTGGTGGAATGTCAAGACGCGCCATCCCCGGTCTCTATAAAGTATCTCATCGTTGCTGCCGATTTGGTGGAACGCCTTTCTACCGTCCTGGGAACTCAACTGACTGTAAAAGCTACGGTCAAAGGAAAAGATTTAGAACATTCCACTTATCGCCACCCTTTATTCGAGCGCGAAAGCCCTATTGTCATCGGTGGAGATTACGTAACCACTGATTCCGGTACTGGGCTGGTACACACTGCCCCCGGTCACGGTCAAGAAGACTACATGGTAGGGCAACGCTACGGTCTACCTATCCTCGCCCCTGTGGATGATAACGGTAACTTTACCAAGGAAGCGGGAGAGTTTGCTGGGTTAAATGTTCTTGGTGATGGTAACCAGGCAATCATTGATGCGCTGACTGCGGCTGGTTCTCTGCTGAAGGAGGAAGCTTACGTCCACAAGTATCCCTACGATTGGCGGACTAAAAAACCAACTATTTTCCGGGCTACCGAGCAATGGTTTGCTTCGGTGGAAGGATTTAGGGATGAAGCCCTCAAGGCAATAGCTGATGTAAGATGGATTCCAGCCCAAGGTGAAAATCGCATCACGCCAATGGTATCGGAACGTTCTGACTGGTGTATTTCCCGTCAGCGCAGTTGGGGTGTGCCGATTCCCGTTTTCTATGACCAAGAAACGGGAGAACCGTTGCTGAATGAAGAAACAATCTCCTACGTCCAGGCAATCTTTGCAGAAAAAGGGTCTGATACCTGGTGGGAACTTTCTGTAGAGGAGTTATTGCCAGAGAAATACCGCAACAGCGGTCGGTCTTACCGTAAAGGAACTGACACAATGGATGTGTGGTTTGATTCAGGTTCGTCCTGGGCAGCTGTGGCGGAACAGCGCCAGCAACTGCGCTACCCAGTAGATATGTATCTGGAAGGATCTGACCCTTCAAACCCTTATACAATCCAGCGTTTTCTGCTGGAGGCGTTAGATAGGAGATAGTTTCTGCATAACTGCGGCGCTTGGCAATTGTTGCTTCGCTGGGGTTATTTGCAGCGTAGTAGTAAAGATTGGGAATTGTGCCAATCAAGTTATCTGGATAACATTCTCCAGACATCCCCATCTGTTTCCCTGGCATAAATTCCAAGGAACCGTGAGTCCCAAAGTGCAACACAGCATCAGCTTGCCAAATCCGTTCCAAGTAGGTGTAGTAAGCTGCAAAACCGTGGTGGGGACTTGCGGAACGAGAGAACAACAACCGCATTGGGTCGCCTTCATAACCAAAGGTTGGCTGAACTCCAATAAAGACATTCCCGAACTGCTTACCGTAAATCAGCAAATTTTGACCATCGCTGTTGAGATGTCCGGGAGGTGGTCCCCAGTTTTCTTCCAGTCTTTGGGAGTAGGGTGTGAGTGCTTCGTACTCACGAACCGACATCCGGTAAGCGATGTTAAGTTCGGGGCTGCTGTACTGCGCTTGGGCGTCGTGGATGACTTGTTCCATCAACTCTTTCGCGCTGTCTGGCAAATCTGGCACGTCATACCCGTTGTTCTTGAGGGCTTTCATCACCTCGTAAATTGAGCCGAACACATCTAGGTATGCTGCAGTTCCTACGTTCCCTTTATCCGGTGGGAAACTGAAAACGGTAATGGCTACTTTCTTGTTTAACTTCGGCTTGCGGCGTAGGTTTGCCCACTTGAGTGCGCGTTGTGCTACTGCTTCGATGCGGTCTTGTAACGCGATCGCTTTTCCAGTAGTACCATCCCGTCCTGATAGAATTATCGGCTCAATTGCGCCATCCAATTCAGGTATCGCAATTTGCAATGCCACTTGAATTGGGTGCAATCCCAAATCACTATCTATCCATTCTTCCGTTGTTTGGAAAACAAGGGGTAACGCTACCATGTAAGGACGGTTTAACCGCTTCAGCGCCTCAATTGCCTTGGGGTGGTCTTGACGTGCAGGTCCACCCACCAGGGCAAATCCGGTTAGGGAGACTACAGCGTCCACAAGTGGTGTCTTAGTGGTGGGTTCGTAGAAGTATGCTTCTACAGGTTTGGAAAAGTCCAACCCTCCAGCAAACACCGCAACGACCCTTGCACCCATTGCTTCTAGCTCTTGCACCATTGCTACATAGTGAGCATCGTCACCAGTAACGAGGTGCGTCCGCTGCAAGACCAACCCAACACATGGCGCTAGTGGGTCTTTTAAATCATTAGGAATATCATTGCGGCTGCTGTACCAGTTAAGGTACTCCCTGACATCTTCATACATCGTGGTAGCAAGAGGATGCCAAATTCCCATGTCTGGGTAAACAACCGGTGCGTTGTATTGTAGAGACGAGCCATTGCGCTTCTCTACACCTTTCAAAACGTATTTGTCAGCTAGCATCAGCCTGTCAACCCCTACAACGGGCAGTGTACCCGGATCGAGCATACCGAGTTGAACCAATACACTTGCCTGATCCCAATAGATGTGCTCATGGGCTAGCTTGCCGTCACGGAACTGAACAATCACTACCACTGGCACTTCAACCCGTTTCCCGGTGGGAGCAATGCCGGGTAGCATCCAGTCCATCCTAACGGTATGAGTGAACTTAGCCACCATTTCATCCACGAGCTGATTAGTCCCGATTGTGCGGGAGATTGGGGTTAGCTCCATGTCCGGCGGCATCTGTGGAATAAAGTATTTGGAATAAAACTCGCGCAGTGCTGGTTTCCCGACTCCCCCAGTCATTACTGGAATGTTGTTAACGTAAGCATCCTCAACCATCGTGGCGAGGGTATCTTCCGTGTTGTGAGTATCAAACTCGTGCCGCAGATGTTCTTCCCAGAGTGCTTGCAAGGCTTCTTGAGCAGGTGTCAGATTGGAGGTTGCTTGTACATTTGCTTGTTTGTCTACTGTTTGCTCTTTGACCATGTTAAATACTCCTGGTTCTTTCTATCTCAACTGTATTGATTCCAATGCTTAACTTCTTTCAGATTCTTACAATGATTCGTTGAATTCTTACGAGTTGCGCGTCTGTCCGACGTATCACACGAAGAATACTATCACCGGAACCGTGCAGGTTGACAACGACGGAATGATGACGGCACGCTAGACCGATCCGCTGTGGGGAAGACCTCAGCGGTATGCCGTGTCAATTACAAATCGGGTTCGTGTCAATTTATTTACGCCGCGCTGCTGGTTTCATCCTTGATTTCGGTTTTGATGACGAAAGCCCTTAATTCGACAATCTTACCGCCGTGAAAGCGCCAGACATCGCAGTACGAGTAATCAACCGCTTTCCCGTCTTCATCCTTCATTGTGATGTTGCCGAGTGCCGTGACGAAATCACCCTCAGCAATTAAGTTAGCAACTATAAACTTTGGTGGTTCTATGTATGTCGTTGCCATCCATTGGCGAACAGATTCTTTTCCTTTAAGGGTCTTGTCGCCTACAAATGTCCATTGCGTGTCGTCGGCGCAGAACGACAAGAATCCTTCATTATTGCCTTCAGCAATCGCCGCATTTGCCTCTTCTAAGATTGCTTTATTTTTGTCTGACATCTGAATCCCTCCTCGGTTCAAGTGGATGCTTTAACGGAGCGGGAGCGGTTTCTCTGTTGGCGCGTCCTTCTTATTAGCGTAGCTGCCGAATCACCCCGTTACCGCTTGTGCAAAATTCACGGAACAATTGCAGTGACGCGGATTTCAATACGCATTTTTGGAAGTCCAAGAGCTGCAACTCCGACCTCTGTCCAAATTGGGGCATGGTTGGGCATGTAATGACGTAATAGCTTGACCATCACATTGTTAACCTCTTGTATATCCGCCATCGATCGCGAAAGGTTGACCTGTAATGTAGTTAGTCGTTACTATTGATTTAGCAATAATTTTAATCAACTGTTCGCATTCATCTAAAAGATTGTCTATTTTCTCCTGAGATATTATTTCTGACTTAATTAATAGCTTAAGCCAATATCTTGTTTCTCTTGCCTCTTTTAAGGCTATAGATTGCTTAGTAATAAAATCTTTATCACTTTCAGCAGAGCGAGATTCTTCAATATTTGCACCAATAGACGTTCCGGCTCTGAATAATTGATTGGCTAACAATCTTGGTGTTCCCGGATGTTTATCTAAATAGGAACAAAGCTTAGTTATTCTAACAGCAAATTCAAAAGTTCTCTCAGGAATCGTTATGTGATTACTCATTTTAATTATTAATTTTCATGCTAAAATTATAGCACTTTTTGATTTTTAAAGTAGCTTTTTTTGAGCCTTAAAATACTAATTTTGACTTTTGACTTTTAACTTTTGACTTCCCCAAAGGGGCTGGCGTGGCATCAGTTTTACAAGCGTGGCTTCGTTTACAATTACTAACACAAGCACTCAACATCAGTGCCATACTCCAATTCAACAGGACTTACGCAACTGGCACAAGCGATCGCCCTACCGATTCCTCAAATATTCCCCCGTTTTAATAGATTATGAGAAGATGAGTTTAGGTTTGAAGTAGGAAAATCAATGAATCCATTTGACTTAGTTATTTTTGATTGTGATGGTGTACTTGTAGATAGTGAACAAATCACTAACTCGGTTTTTGCGGCAATGCTTAGTGAAATTGGGTTAACGGTCACTTTGGAATATATATCTAATACATTCGTCGGTCAACCTATGACAGCATGTTTAGAAATTATTCAAGACTCTCTTGGAAAACCCATTCCAGATAATTTTGTCACCGAATTTAGGCAACGCAACAAGAAGAGCTTATCAGAAAAATTAAAGCCAATTAAGGGAATACATGAGGTTTTATCTCAAATGAAAATTTCTTATTGTGTAGCTTCAAATAGCATACATGAGATGGTTCAAACCAAGCTAGGTGTCACAGGGTTACTGCCCTATTTTGAGGAAAAAATATTTAGTGTTACAGATGTCGCACGGGGTAAACCACATCCAGACCTATTCTTATATGCAGCCGAGAAAATGAAAGTTCATCCACAACGGTGTGTGGTCGTTGAAGATACTCCAATCGGTGTGCAAGCGGGATTAAGCGCTGGGATGAAAGTTTTTGGTTATGCAGAATACAGCAATCCACAAAAATTGCAAGCAGCAGGCGCATCAGTTGTTTTTAGTTCTATGAGATTATTGCCAGATTTACTTGAGCAATATGAAGATTAAAACCTAGGGGTGGCGATCGCTTACTATTGTTAGAATTTAGATTTGGAGTTTTGGTGGGCTTTAGCCCTACCTACTCAACCCAACCTACGTTCATCCTTTATCCTTCATACTTCATACTTTAAATGTTGGGTTTCGTTCCTCAACC
>NZ_BAAFZH010000017.1:0-14992 GCF_054684315.1 Scytonema sp. NUACC21
CTCACATCTTGCACCTGGAAATTTGAATGTCAAAACCACAACTACGTGCAAGGGGTGCTAAGCGTTCAATATTAAGTAACATATGAGACACAACTATTTGAGAGAAAATAGATTCAAGTGCTGTTTGTGCAGCCTGACCCCAATCAGGTGGTGATGCTTCCTGAAGATGAAGATAAGTCCAATGGGCTATGAGGTAAGCAGTGAGAGAAAGGATGAGCCACCGATACATACCAAGCGTTGTCCCTTGACCAAAACGATGTAAGCCGAAGCGATGCTTTGCAGTTTTAAACCATCCTTCGATCTGCCATCGGCGCTTACCCCACCACTTAAGAGTTGAATCTTTAATGGGTCGGGTAGACAAGACAAAGCGCTTTTCTAGTTTGCCGTTATCACGCTTTAGGTAATACCAAGAAACGGTAACAGGAAACTTTAAACCAAATAAACGAACTTGTTGACCTTGTTTGTGTAAATGTCGTAAAACTCTACCATCACTTAACTTGCGGTTAATAGCTAAACCAGTAACAGCATGATATTTAAGCCGACGTACACCCTCAAGGAATTCTATACTGCCAAAAGCTGTATCAGCTAAGATAATTATCTCAAAGCGTTTAGTTAAAGATTGAGGTAAACGTTTAACCAGTTTCAGTCCAAGTTGTGCAGGTGAAGGAGTTCCCTTACCTCTCCAAATACGGAAATTCCAAGGAATACGCCACTTTCCTATAACTAAATAAACTACGACCAGATGTAAACCACGCTTACCATTATAAACTCTAATTAAATCGCTAAAGTCTTTGAATTTCCCACGTTTTTCAAGAGTTGTGAGATCAATTATTACTTGTAAAAATGGTTTGCGTCCTTTGTCAGGTAACGCTAACGCTTTTAAAACTGTTTGTAATACTGAGGAGCGAACAATACGAATCATCTCCCGTGTTGACCAAGGATTGATATTTAAAAATCGACTTAGTGCGCTAGGAGATTTTGCCTTACTGTATTCGGGTAATGGGTGTCCTTGTGCCTCTAAGAATAATGAAAGCATTGCTTCTAGGTTATCTTTTTGGTACTGCGTGGGCATCAACTCTTTTAGGCTATAAACTAGTTCTTGGGCATGGACAAGCATTGTCTTGCTAATTTACGAATACATTTCACGCCTTTTTTCTCATGTTTTGGGGTACGTCTGCAAATCAAAACTCGAAGTTAAAAAACAGAAATCCCGGTAACAATAATCATTATAGTTACCGGAGAGGATAGGGGAGCGACGCTCCCCTATCCTCCTCAACCCCGTCATGATTATCATTATGATTAAAGCTGGCTTTTTTGCAATTAACAAGCAAGCTTTTATGTACTATCACGGCTTTTTAAGTACTAAATCTATCTATCTATCACTTAAGACATTCTTTCTTTTAGTCTTAAATTTATGTGCTGTAAGTAAGCTTATTTGCGGTTTACTCGTACAGGTGCAAGATGTGAGCCCCTGAACTATGCTGACTATTGCATGATTGTTACCGATAACGGCTTTGACGCCTTGTTTGCTGCCAATCGCATCGCTGCTTCAGTTAGGGAAAAAGCTCGGACTCACCCACTGCGTCTGGCTGGGTTAATTGGCAACCGCACCTCGAAGCGCGACTTAATTGACAAATACGTTGAAGCAGTCCCCATGCCCGTTTTGGAAGTTTTGCCTTTGATAGAAGATATCCGAGTTTCTCGCGTGAAGGGCAAAACTCTGTTTGAAATGGCAGAAAATGACCCCTGCCTCAACTACGTTTGCGATTACTATCTGAATATTGCAGACCAAATTCTAGCAAGACCGGAAGGTGTTGTGCCAAATGATGCTCAAGACCGTGAATTATTTTCTTTGTTGTCTGATTTTTATCTAAATCCGAGTAAACCACAGGTTCCTAATCAAGAAGAAGAATTAGACTTAATGATTGTATAAATCATTTTAAGTTCCAGGATGGGGGACAATATGGCTTTCTTTCATAGTTTTACGGAATCTCTAAAACAAAAATGGTTACAATTTTTCCAAGTTAACCGTGACTGGATTACTCTCCATATGCAGGTGGAGTCGGTTTACACTCCTGATGGTGGTAAACGACCGCCTTCTTACCTCATCCTGGGAGTTGCTAACGCGCTGGAACCAAAGTTAGCGCAGTTGATGCTGCCCTTTTCTAGATTGAATCCTGATGCTGATACTTTAATTGAGGTTCTGGAGTTAAATTTTGACCCAGACATTGCTCTCGGTAATCGCTTTATTCCGAAAGTCGAGACAGAGATAAATGAGGACGAGTCATCTGATGACGATCTATCAGATAACAAAACTTTGACAAACTCTCATGAAAATGGCTTTTCGGTAGCAGCGATGGAACTGGATACCGATGAGGAAACCCTCATGATCCTCAATACAACAGTGGATGATGTGACTTCAGCCAATCATCAGCCAACAGAAGTTTTAAATGGGGTTAGTCATAATTCCTTAGATAACGATACAGACAATGGCTCAAACCAGACACTTGCTGTAGATGCTGTTGATGATTTTGGCGATATATCCTTTGGTGATATGAAGGATGAGGAAAGTACAGCTTTTGGATCGACTGCATCAACCTCTGGTAATGAATTTGCTGACGTGTTATCAGATGTCTGGGGTGATGAATCCGCAACTAAGAAGGAAGACGCGGATAACGATATGTTCTTAGGGGAAGACTTATCATCTGGTGATTTGGATGATTCGGAAATTGCCAGTCTCTTCCCCAGCAATTAATAACCAAGTGAGTCATTTGTTTTCTGTATGAATGTCCTTTGTATTTACGAATGACAAATGACTCCTAATTTAAAAATCGAGGGGAGAAAACACCAAAATGACAGTTGCTCAACCAGAAGCTTTAACTTTTGAGTGCGAAACCGGAAATTATCATACTTTTTGCCCCATTAGCTGCGTAGCTTTGCAAAACGGTCGGATGGCTGAAAATTTAGACTAAAAGCGCCTGTAAGCCTTGATATTAAAGCAAATTTATCAACTGGAATTAACAATTTAGCACAATATGTACGAAAGAACCAAAAGTTTGTGTATGCTTTGTTTAGATTGATAGCAACACATTGTAGGACAGAAGAGTAGCAATCAGTCTTTAACCAGGGATGTTCAACCTTTAATTGAGGTAACATCCCCTTGTAAGTCTTCATCGGTAATGATTTACCTGTTTGTTCATAGTGTTGAATGCATTGGTGCAAAGCATAATTCCAATACCATCTAGCACAACCAAACGACTTGGCTAGCGCTTCTTGTTGTTCAATATAGAAATAGTACTTATCCAAATCTACAAACGTACAACCTATTATTCTAGATAAGTGTTATCAATCCCAGTCATTGGGGTTACAGGCTGATGTAGGGTGAGTTCTCATTTAGTACTTACTACGAGCCAAAAAACGAGTACTGTGCTATAAAAGCAGTTTATAAACTGACGTTGATTGATAAGGAATCCTGTTATGCAGGTTCCATGCAACTAGATATGTCTCAGGCAATACTGGTACAATACAGCCGACTTATGCATCTTGCGCGACATCATTTATTTTCCTATGCTTTCAAAAAGCCCGTGATGGGGATTGAACTCATGACCTCACCCTTACCAAGGGTGTGCTCTACCACTGAGCTACACGGGCGAAACACTTTTATTTTATCTTTAGGTATGGATTTTGGATCGACTATTATCATATCGCAAATCCAAAATCCAATTATGAGGTGGGCCGGGCTAGATTCGAACTAGCGTAGGCGCAAGCCAGCGGATTTACAGTCCGCCTCCATTAACCACTCGGACACCGACCCGTGCTGCCCACGTCTACTAATATTAGCACAAGCATTTGGAATTGCAAGGGCTTTTGAAAAAAATTTTGGGGTGGATAGTGGTTAGTGGATAGTGGTTTTCCTACTACCTACTAACTACTAACTACTAACTCACAAGTTCCCCTGTTTCCTGTAAGGAGTGCAAGCGGTAGTAAATTCCTTCTCGGCGCAAAAGTTCATTGTGACTGCCAACTTCCGCAATTTTGCCTTGCTCCAAAACCACAATTTTATCTGCTTCCCGTACTGTACTCAGACGGTGGGCAATGATAATTGTGGTGCGGGTTCCTAAAATTGAGCGCATTGCTAGTTGAATTGAACGCTCTGATTCGTAGTCCAAGCTGGAAGTGGCTTCGTCAAAAACCAGCACGTCTGGTTCTACTATTAACGCTCTAGCAATTCCCAGGCGCTGTCTTTGTCCGCCAGAAAGTCTGACTCCTCTCTCTCCCACAACCGTGTGATAGCCTTGAGGTAGTTGCTGTACAACTTCATCAAGTCTGGCTATTTTGCAGGCTTCTTCCACTTGCTCAAAGGTGGCATTGGGGTTGCCATACATGAGGTTATCCAGTAAAGTTCCGTTGAAAACGTCTACTTCGGATGAGGGCGTTCTAAAATGGCAACGATCGGTTCTTGAATATCTGGTGCAATTTCAGCTAGATTTTTCAACCATCGCCCCAGTTTCGCGAGATTTGCTTTTTCACCCAATCCCACTTCATTGCGGATGTTCTCAATGAAACTAACAATTTCAGTAATATCTACATTAGGGTCTGCTGCTCGTCTGCGAACCCGATTCAAGATGGGTTCAAACATTGACCGAATATCAACGCCAGAAGGCTGTGAGGTAGTAATTTCGACATCACCGCCAGCCACGCCGATGTAGCTACCCTCGACATTCCCGCTAAATGTGGGCTTAACTAACCGTGCGTTATCGCCGATGGCTAAGTCTTTAGCTGTACCAATATTGAAGTTATATTTTCCTATCTGCAATGGGTTTTGAGGCTGCCAAATCTTTGCTATTTCTGCAGCAAGAACCGCATCTTGTTTCAATAGTTTCGTCAATTGATGACGCAATGAAACCTGTGCGTCCTCATCCTTGGGATTCTGTGCTACGTCTTGAACCGCTTCCTGCAAGTTGGGTTTGGCTTCTATGCTGGGTTTAAGTTTTTCCCATAGGGCTTTAGCTTGCTCCCACCCTGCAGCACCTAATCTTTTTATAGCTTCCCCTGCAGCAACCCTTTCGGTTGTTTCTACTAAAAAAGGTATGACAGGAGTTAGGAACTCTGTTAAATCCTTAGCTAATGTTGCTACATCCATTACCATATTTTTTCCTAGCAGCGCAATAATTTATACAGATTATTTATCACTCATGGCGATCGCGATTGTTCAATGCTTTTAGTTTATGCTAGATATTCAACGGTCTCTCATGTCTCTGTTGATTATTTGTGCGCCATCACCAATAGCTATACCTTCAGCTTTATCCATTATTTTTGGTGAATCTAAGTAATCTGCACCTAGTAATATGACATATGTTCCTAAAATAATACATAAGGATGTTATTAGCAGTTTGCCTTGAGGTAGCACTGCTGTTGGGAATGTCCACCTAATCGCAAAATATAAAATCTGTGTAGACGCAAATGAGTTCCAACCAAAACTTAAGCGATATTTTTGAACGTATTGTAGCTAAGTGTTCAGGCAAATTCAAGACATACTCTGCATCTTCACGCAATAGATTATCGAACTGACTCATGGCTGTTCTCCTACTTCATCCTTTCTAACCGTAAGATATAGCCATTGAGAATGCGGTCTAGTATCGTAAGTAACTCCGAAGGGTCGGTCATTTATCATCCAGCTCCAGCCGAATCGAGTTGTCGTTGGTAAACGGGCAATATCGACTTCTCGCGATCGTACTGCAATATTAATGCGATCGCAGTCACTTCTGATGGGCGCAAGGCAATTTCTGCGGGTTATGACAATGCTTTGAAAGTTTGGGATTTAGTCAACAGACAGGAAATTACCAGCTTTATTGGCGATAGTGCTATGTTCTGCTGTGCTGTTGCACCTGATGGAGTAACAATTGTTGCAGGAGAGGCCATCAGTCCCCGCATCCCCACCAACTGCCTCACCTGAGAAATATTACCCCGTGCTCCAGAGAATGCCATCATATACACGGAGTTGAGAGGATTGGTCTTTTTAAAGTGGGTAACAACTTCATCTTTGAGAGCTTCAGAAGTTCCGTTCCAAGTATCAATAACCTTCTGGAAGCGCTCAACCTCAGTAATTTCTCCCCGCTGGTAGCGTTCTTCAGTAGCGCGGATTTCTGCTTCAGCCGCTTCCAAGAGCGCTCTCTTAGAAGGCGGTACCATCAAATCATCAACACTAATAGAAACCCCAGCCCTTGTCGCATAGCGGAAACCCAAATCCTTGAGTTTGTCCGCCATCACTGCCGTCCGCGCCGTGCCGTAATGTATAAACGCCCAAGAGATTAAGTTTCTCAGTTGTCCCTTATCAACAACACGGTTCCGGAAAATCATTTTTTCTGTCATTGGTTATTTAGTCCTTGGTCATTGGTCACTGGTCATTAGTCAAGTGTCAAGTGTCTTTACAAAGGACAAATGACACTGGACAAATGACTAACTAGCTAATGCTTCTTGAATCGCTTTATTGTAAATAACGCGACCTGCTGTTGTCCGAATATACTGAGAAAGGACATTTCCTTCTTGGTCTTCTCTAACGCGGCGGAACTTATAAAGCAATGTCCGGCTGCCGTCATCGTTTGTTGTCACTTCTACCGGTTCTGTATCTGCTTCACCCGAATCTACTTCACCGTCATATCGCACGTAGATGTAGGCGTGCAATTCCACCTGCTGTTGCTCGTAAGCCATAATCACGTCATCGAGAGAAGCAAAGTACCGCCCCGCACCTTTTGTAGCATTGGGATTTTCTGCTGTTAAGTAGTACGATCCCAACACCATGTCTTGGCTGGGGGTAATAATAGGCTTCCCAGTCGCTGGTGACAAAATGTTATTAGAAGCCAACATCAGCAAACGTGCTTCCGCTTGAGATTCTAAAGATAGTGGTACGTGTACCGCCATTTGGTCACCGTCAAAGTCAGCGTTAAACGCCGGACAGACAAGCGGGTGCAGTTGAATTGCCCTTCCTTCCACCAAAATTGGTTCAAAAGCTTGGATACCCAAACGGTGTAGGGTTGGCGCACGGTTGAGCAAAACTGGGTGTCCTTCAATCACTTCTTCCAAAACATCCCAGACACTTGGATCGGAACGAGATATAAGTTTTTTCGCGGCTTTAATGTTATTCACCATACCGCTCTTAATCAGTCGATGAATAACGAAGGGTTGGAATAACTCAATTGCCATGTCTCTTGGCAAACCGCACTGGTGGATATTCAGTTTTGGTCCCACCACAATTACGGAACGTCCCGAGTAGTCAACCCGTTTACCCAGCAAGTTTTGTCGGAATCGCCCTTGCTTACCTTCAATAATGTCGGATAAAGACTTCAGAGGTCTGTTATTTGCTCCCACAACCGTCCATCCCCGACGACCATTGTCAATCAAAGCGTCAACTGACTTCCGCGTTGTTGATGGTGCTGTAAACCTCACTGGCTTTTTCACCCTTGTCAGTGGTGAAGGTCTAAAATATTTGGAAAATGGTCGCGCTCAATTCTACGCCCTAATTGTCTTCGGGGCTGTATTGGGCTTAGTGATTGTTTTTGGTGTAACCTAATACATTTTACACGGTAAAAAGGTAAATTTTGAGTTTGAACCGTCCTTTGTCATTTGTCATTTGTCCTTTGTGAGTAGAAAGGATAAGGGACAAGGGACAAATGGCTCGTGTATTCAAAGGATGAAGGAAGCTTTTACACCCCTTCATCCTTTTTGTTTTGTTAAATCAACCTAAGAATGAAGCGCAAAAGCCGCAAAAACTGCTAGTAAATAGCTAGTAGTTGATAGCCGAACATTATTGTTGCTGACAGACGATTTAGTGATGAATACAGCAAATTTTCCGTGGCTGACGACGATTATTCTTTTGCCGATAGCGGCGTCACTGCTAACTCCCTTCATCCCAGATAAAGATGGCAAAACAGTACGCTGGTACGCCCTTATCATAGGGTTGATAGATTTTGCGTTGATTGTTTACGCTTTTTATACCGGATACGACTTCTCCAATCCAGATTTGCAGCTTGTTGAGCGTTATAGCTGGGTTCCACAAATTGGTTTGAACTGGTCGGTAGGGGCAGATGGTTTGTCTATGCCCCTCATTATTTTGACTGGGTTCATTACCACGCTAGCAATGCTAGCTGCTTGGCCCGTGACACTCAAGCCCAGACTATTTTACTTTTTGATGCTGGCAATGTATGGCGGTCAGATTGCCGTATTCGCCGTACAGGATATACTGCTATTCTTCCTAGTCTGGGAACTGGAATTGGTGCCAGTTTACATTCTGCTTTCAATATGGGGCGGTAAGAAGCGGCAATATGCGGCAACCAAGTTTATTTTGTATACTGCTGGTGGTTCGCTGTTTATCTTACTCGCTGGTTTGACGATGGCCTTTCACGGAGGTAATGTTACCTTCGATATGCAAGCCCTTGCTGCTAAAGATTACGCAATCAATCTGCAACTTTGGCTTTATGCTGGCTTCTTTATTGCTTATGCCGTCAAACTTCCTATCTTCCCGTTACACACTTGGTTGCCAGATGCTCACGGTGAAGCGACAGCCCCCGTACATATGTTACTGGCAGGTGTGCTCTTGAAAATGGGCGGTTATGCTCTAATTCGCATGAATGCCCAGATGCTACCTGATGCCCATGTTTTGTTTGCTCCAGTTTTAGTAATTTTGGGCATCGTAAATATTATTTACGCCGCGTTGACATCGTTTGCCCAACGTAACCTAAAGCGGAAAATTGCTTACTCCTCAATTTCTCACATGGGCTTTGTGGCTATTGGTATTGCTTCCTTTACCGACCTGGGTTTGAATGGAGCAATGCTACAAATGGTTTCCCACGGTTTGATTGGGGCAAGTTTGTTCTTCCTTGTAGGGGCAACTTATGACCGCACCCACACCCTCATGTAACCAATACTGCTTATGATCGCTGGTGGGAAGGAAGAAAATTATGGGGCGGCTTGGTGAATAGCAGCCGAAACATGGCCATCAAAATAAATGCGCTGATTCCGGTCACACACAAAGAGCACCGCGATTTTTTCAGAAAAGCCATCCCACTCTATGCAAAAATTTTAAAATCGCATTTGGCCCTCGAAACAACTCGATTGGAATTAGACAGTGAAGCCCATCCGGAGCTCGGAAACCTTGATTACAGCAAACACTTGCCAAATCAAGTAGCCATGCTTATCGCCAAACGATTGTTTCGTATACAACAAGAGGGCATCATTACTCCCGAGCAGCTATTGATGTTGAACAATGAACTTAATAATTTTACCGATACATGCGGGGCCTGCGAACGAATCAAGAACACCCCCAGTCCGCTTTCGTATAGTGTATTCATCAAGAAGTTCATCTTTATCTATAGCGTAACGCTCCCATTTGGATATGTATTCAATTTAGAATTTTGGGCCATCCCAGTGGTATTGTTCATTTTCTTTGTGTTAGCAAGTCTGGAACTCATTGCAGAAGAAATTGAGGATCCTTTTGGTGGCGACGAAAACGATTTACCACTTGAAAAGATCGTAGGAACCATTACCCGCAATATTGAAGAGTGTTTGGCATGATTTTTCCGCCATTACCGGGTTTAACGCCTACTTTACACAGGTAAGGCAGCAAACCAGTACCTTTGCGGGTCTTATATCATGATGAAACGCATATCCATATTCTTATTAATAGTCCTTAGTTTCTATAACAGCCGTGCCCAAGTTTGTACAAATTTGGGACAGAACCCAAGTACCGCTTTTCCGGTTTGTGGGGTCGACACCTTCACCCAAAGCACCGTTCCCTATTGCGGAGGTAAAACCATTCCAAGCCCATGCACCAATGCTACGCTCACTGATCAAAACCCTTTTTGGTACAAGTTTACTTGCTATCAAGCCGGCACTTTAGGTTTTGAAATCATTCCAAATGATTTAGCCGACGACTACGATTGGCAAATTTTTGATATCACCGGATTAGACCCTAACTCCGTTTTTACCAACGGTACTTTATTTGTAGCCTGCAACTGGTCGGGCCGTCCGGGCATTACAGGAGCTTCTGCCCAAGGAACAACATTGGTCAATTGTGCCGGAGATGCTTATCCCACCTTTAGTTCTATGCCTACCTTGAAAAAGGACCATGAATATTTGTTGCTCGTAAGTCACTTTACAACTTTTTCTCCATCACAAAATGGATACAAACTCGCTTTCAAGGGTGGTACGGCCTCTATTACCGATCCAAAACTACCGGCTTTACAATCAGTTCTATCGGGTTGCGGTGGTTTAACAATCGGGGTCAAGCTCAACAAAAAAATGAAATGCAGCAGCTTGGCAGCTAATGGCTCCGACTTCCAACTAAGCCCTGCAAATGGAACTATTGTGAGTGCAAAAGCTGCATCTTGCAATACCGGATTTGATATGGACTCTGTGGTACTCGTATATCCTAGTTCAGATTTATTGCTATCGATTGGGTATGATACTCGTCGTTTTGATAGTGCGGCTATTACCAAAATACTAGGGCATTTAAAGACTTTGCTGGAAAGTATAGTTGCGAACCCCGAACAGCAACTTCGAGATTTGTCCTTACTTACTTCGCAAGAAAGCTATCAATTGCTGTTGGAATGGAATGATACAGAAGTTGAGTATCCTCAACATCAATACATCCATCAGTTATTCGAGGCTCAGGTAGAGCGTACACCCGATGCTATAGCCTTGGTGTTTGAAGATGAGCAGTTGACCTATTGTGAACTCAACAAAAGAGCAAATCAACTAGCGCATTACTTACGAAAGCTGGGAGTAGGATCGGAAGTATTAGTCGGGATTTGTGTAGAGCGATCGCTCCATATGATCATCGGACTGTTAGCCATCCTCAAAGCAGGTGGCGCATACGTACCGCTAGACCCCAGCTATCCCAAAGAACGCTTGGCTTATATGTTAGAAGACTCTCAACCAGGCGTATTGTTAACACAACAGCATTTAGTAGAAAGTCTACCATCTCACAAAGCTAAAGTCATTTGCATCGATAGCAACTGGGAACTAATCGTCAATGAAAACACGGAAAATCCTGGATGTGACATCACAGGCGATAACCTTGCTTACCTCATCTACACCTCTGGCTCTACAGGAAAACCAAAAGGTGCAATGAACACCCATCAGGGAGCCTGCAATCGCTTACTTTGGATGCAAGACGCTTACCAATTAACGGCAACAGACAGCGTTTTGCAGAAAACACCATTCAGCTTCGACGTGTCAGTCTGGGAATTTTTCTGGACGTTGATGACGGGTGCGCGTTTAGTTGTCGCTCAACCAGAAGGACATCGGAATACCAGCTATCTAGTCGATTTAATTATACAGCAGCAAATTACAACCTTACATTTTGTACCATCAATGCTGCAAACGTTTCTGGAAGTAAAAGGTTTAGAAAAATGTCAGTCTCTGGTGCGGGTGATGGCAAGTGGTGAAGCATTGCCAGCCAAACTTCAACAACGCTTCTTCGATCGACTTGATGCCCAACTGCATAATCTTTATGGTCCAACAGAAGCGGCCATAGATGTCACTTGTTGGCAGTGTCAAGATAGTCTTACCGACCAAAAGACAATTCCCATCGGTCGCCCAATTGCAAATACCCAGATTTATCTGCTTGATAAGTATCTTAACCCTGTTATTGTAGGTGTAACGGGTGAAGTTTATATTGGTGGTGTGGGAGTAGGTAGGGGCTACTTAAACCGTCCTGAACTGACTGCTGAAAAATTTATTCCCAACCCCTTTAGCAAAGAAGGTGTGCGTCTCTACAAAACAGGAGACCTAGCACGCTATCTACCCAATGGAGAGATAGAGTACATTGGTCGTATCGACCACCAGGTGAAAGTCCGTGGTTTCCGCATTGAACTGGGAGAAATTGAAGCAATTATCAGCCAGCACCCAGCAGTAAGAGAAACTGTAGTTGTAGTACGCATATACGTGCGCTCGGCTGTTTCTGGGTCGGTCATAATCGTGGCGGGAGTGGAGTTGACCAACACCACTTCGTAACCTTCTTCGCGCAGTGCTTTACAAGCTTGGGTGCCAGAATAGTCAAACTCACTAGCTTGTCCAATCACTATTGGACCAGACCCTAGCAGCAGAATCTTCCTGATGTCATCACGGCGGGGCATAGTTGTTGCCTTAGAGTACAGAGAATATAAGTCTTGATTATTGTAAGGGTGTTACAGATTTTTATTTTGCCGCTTTTTGTAGGTTTTCTGACAGAAGTGGATGGGGGATAGGGGATAGAGGCAGAAAGACTCATCACCAATGACGAATGACAAATGACGGATGACCAATAACTTTTTTGCAAGTTTTTTCCATTTACAGTGAATATTTTTCTCAACAACAAGGAGGTTGCTTTTTTTGCATAACATCTCCAATAAGAATTGACTTTTTCCTTAACATTCTTTGATATTTTAAATAAGAATAATTACTAACTAGCTTATTGAAGATTTTTTGAAATTAAATATTATGTTTTTTTGTAGATTTCTATGAAAAATGGCAGAGAAGGTTAGAAAACGCCTCTCTGCCATTTCTTATACTTTTTTAAGAACGAGTGCTTGTCGCTTTTCTCGCTTTTGTTGAGATCGCTCTATAATTATGAGTGCTTTAGTTTGAAGCAGGTTGAACAAAACCCAATGTTAAGCTGTCCTTAGCAAGGAAGTGAGCCAGGTGGTAAGCTCTCTCCTCAGTTTTTAACAGGATCTTTTCGTACAAATAGCGTGTAGCGCGATCGCCCAAACTTTCTGCCTGTGCGGCTTGACGTCGAATAACACCGATAATTGCTTGCTCTGCCTTGAGATCATTTTCTACCATTTGACGGGCAGAAAAGACCCCATCGATTTCTTGCTCAAAGCAGCACAATTCCGCTAGTTTGCTGAAGGTTGCAACTGGTACTCCGCCCAGTCCATCCAAGCGTTCTCCAATATCATGAACGTGTTCTTGCACTTCACCATAGCTTTCGTTGAAGAACTCATGCAGGGAGTAAAACTCTGCGCCTTCAACTACAAAATGGTGCTTTTGGTACTGCAAGTACAGTGCTTGGAAACTGGCTAACAGGACATTAAACCCTTCACAAACTGGCTCAGTTACACTTTTGTCCAAGAGGACAGGATTGTCATAAACATGACCAAAATTTCGTAACACAGTTTGCGTTTCTGACATTGTTCTCCTCGCTTTCTGGCAGTCGCAGTTTTTAACTGCTTTGGTGTTTACATCTTAACATTTAAAAAATGATAGCAAGCCTTATCAACATCAAAGAATTTTAATTTTTTATTTAAAGAATTTCTTATGGAATTTTATGTACTTCTACGTTAGTCCACAAAAAAGTGATTTAAAACACTGACAATCCTTAAAAACAGTGCTATAGGGTTCGGAAAATGTGAAGAATAAGTGTTAATACCGGTTCTATATCAAAATGCATAGAAAAACCCCACCGCCTGCGGCACCTCTCCGCCGTGGCAATTGTTAACAATCGTCAAGTTTGTAGTAGTATTATTGCCTCGCAAATCCCAGTTCACCAGCAATATGGCGGAGTTGTACCAGAAGTAGCGTCCCGGCAACATTTAGAAACAATCAATTGGGCTATTTCGCAAGCCCTAGAACAGGCGGAACTCGATTGGGGAAAAATAGATGGCATTGCAGCAACTTGCTCCCCTGGGCTCGTAGGCGCACTCCTAGTGGGGCTTACTGCTGCCAAAACCCTGGCTGTAGTACACAACAAGCCATTTTTGGGAGTTCATCACCTAGAAGGTCATATTTACGCGTCTTACCTGAGCGAGCCCACCTTAGAGCCGCCTTTTTTAAGTTTGTTGGTTTCAGGGGGACACACAAGCTTAATTTATGTTAAAGATTGTGGTGAATATGAATCTTTGGGAGCAACACGTGATGATGCAGCAGGTGAAGCCTTCGACAAAGTTGCCCGTTTATTGCAGCTAGGGTATCCCGGAGGACCAGTTATCGACAAATTGGCTAAGGAAGGGAATCCACAAGCGTTTGCACTCCCAGAAGGCAGAGTTTCTCTCCCTGGTGGGGGGTATCATCGGTATGATGCCAGTTTTAGTGGTTTAAAAACGGCAGTGTTGCGACTGGTGCAGCAGTTTGAAAAAGAAGGACAGCCTGTACCTGTAGCAGATTTAGCAGCTAGTTTTCAAGAAACTGTGGCGCGATCGCTCACCAAACGAACAATAGCGTGTGCTCTAGACTACAATCTTTCTACCATTGCCATTGGTGGAGGCGTAGCAGCTAACAGTGGTTTGAGACAACATTTACAACAAGCAGCAGAAGCCCATCAACTGCGCGTACTATTCCCTCCCCTGAAATTTTGTACTGATAATGCCGCTATGATTGGGTGTGCCGCAGCTGACCACCTCAACCGGGGTCACACCTCCTCACTGGCGTTAGGCGTTCAGTCCAGACTAGCGCTGACTCAAGTTAAGTCGTTGTACCAAAACTAGTTAAGAATCAAGAGTAGCAGTTGTTGAGTGTTGGGCGTTGAGTGTTAACCGTCGATCGGTAACAAGAGACCGCACATGGTCTGCAACTGCTTCCGGTTGTTCCAACATTGCTAAATGACCGCAATTGGCGATTTCTATCACATTGTCACCACAGTATTGAAACAATCGATGGAAGCTAGCTAAATGGCGAACATACTTGGGTTCCATGACTTTGTCTTCTGCACCAGCAACAAAGTACACCGGTTGCTTCAGTTGAGAAACCAATTGAGGCAAACAATTGATTTCTTCTTCTGTTGTAGAATCTAGAAGCGATCCCAACGCAGCTTCTGGATCTGCCACCACAAAGTCAATCACTCGTTGACGTGCCCAATTACGCTCTAGAGGACGCGCTACATTGGCTCTAGTAAACAGCAAATCAATCAGAGGAACTTGGCTGAGCCATCGAGGACGAACTTGCAAAAAGCGTTGACCTGCTGAGCGAAATTGCTCAAAGGCTTCTTTGAGATAAATACCACCACCTGAGTTAATAC
>NZ_BAAFZH010000018.1:0-15621 GCF_054684315.1 Scytonema sp. NUACC21
GACGCGCCATGGCGCGTCTCTACACAAAACTAGGTTATTTATGATTTCTGTACCGATGCTCTAGTTATTCCAAACCGGAATGGAATGGTTTTAAATGTACAACTATTTGGTCTCGTTTGCCTATTATGCGATATTGGCAAACCCATGACCCTTGGACTGGTGTTTGTGCGGAAATTTTAACTCCTATAGAGAGTTTGCTAGTTGATGGAACAATTATCACTTATGCCCATGATGATGTTCTAAACGGGAAGGCAAAAATTTGGCAACGCCACTATGAATCAATTCAAAGTCACAGTCGAGATTGGAAAAAGTTGAACAAACTTTTGCCTTTATGTGTAGCTGGTGACTTTAATGAAGCTTTGAACCAGCCTTTTAGCTATGGAACCCTCAAAGGACGGGATATGCTTAATAATGGGTTGCAGCAAAGTAACTTAGTTTGTGTTACTGCTAATGATGAAATTGGCTATAACATCGATCGTATTTGCCTCAGTTCAACATGGGCAAAAAGAGTAAAAAATGTGAATAAATGGCAGGGTAGTAACACTAATGGTAAACCACTAAGCGACCACTTTGGCGTTTGTGTAGACTTATTTTTTTAATGAGATTTATATTAATTCTTGAATTGCATATAAGCTGATTGAATTTATAATCAAATAGGTGGGCTTTATCCCTACTGACATCTTGCACTTTCTTTGTAGGAGGGCTGGTGGGCAGTGCTTACGAAATCATCAGCTATGGCGGTTCTCATTTGAATTATATATAATGCCGCAAATAACATAAAGACGCGCCATGGCGCGTCTCTACATTTGTATAGCCTCAAGTTTCCATCCTGAGGCTATTTTGCGAATTTTATATGTAGTAAATAATGCTTACCCTGAAGGAAGTTATATTATTCAGCAGCGTTTTTACGCCACCAGTCAATCGTATTCTTAAGCCCTTGCTTGAATTCTACCTGGGCGTTGAATCCAAAAGCTTTCTTTGCCCGTTCGGTGTCTAAACAACGGCGGGGTTGACCGTTAGGCTTGTCTGTTTCCCAAACAATTTCGCCGTCAAATTCCATTAACTCACAAATGAGATTAATCAAATCCTTGATGGAAATTTCATACCCCGTTCCCAAGTTGACGGGTTCGGGCTCATTGTAGTATTGGGTACCCATCACGATACCTCGTGCAGCGTCTTCTGAATACAAAAACTCGCGAGTTGGGCTACCGTCACCCCAAACTGGAAGTTTCTTTTCTCCTTTGAGCTGTGCTTCGTAAATTTTACGAATCAGCGCTGGGATAACGTGAGAACTTCTGGGCTCGAAATTATCTTCAGGTCCGTATAAGTTTACTGGCAATAGGTAAATGCCGTTAAAGTTGTACTGTTGGCGGTAAGCTTGTAGTTGAACGAGAAGGGCTTTTTTTGCGATTCCATAGGGCGCATTGGTTTCCTCTGGGTAGCCTTCCCACAAGTCGTCTTCTTTAAATGGAACTGGGGTAAATTTGGGATAGGCGCAGATGGTGCCAACACAGACAAATTTTTCTACTCCAGCTTGTAGACTTGATTCTACTACTACTTCCGGCAAATTTAGGAGTTGGGTCATTATTCTTTTCATAATTGAATTAGCTCATTATTACTCCAGATTATCTTAATAATTTAGCACGTTAAGTACGCAAGAACCAGAAATATACGCTTTTGAGCAGTCTAGATATATGCCGTACATCACTCCGGTTGAGCGAATTGGGCTTTAAACAGAAATTGAGCAAAGCCAAAATCATACTAAATCCGGTTTATAAACCCTTTTTTATGGAACCGCCAAGACGCCAAGGACGCCAAGAAAAAGAAAAAATAAGTCTCTAATTTTACACCAAAAAGGGAGTAAGAGTGTGAGAACGTACTAAATATCCGCAAATGCTTCAAGTTCGTTGCGCTTATCTGAATGGACAGTTAGCTGTGAAGTTATAAAACCTAAAATAAATCGGGTGAAAAAAGAAAGCCGATTTCGCATGCAAGTTACAATCGCGAAGAAATTTGTGATGTTTTTTATGCCCTGACCAATATCAAACGATATTGAACTTGATAAGTTAGCTCGCTTTACTCGGTGTAAAAAGCAATCGCAGTGCTAGAAAAACAACAGCAACAACTGTTTGGAGGTTAATCATGCCACAATTTATTAGTCTTCCGTTTTCAATGATGAACGTATATCAAGGGTTTGCTGAAGCTAACGGCATAGCTAAAGCTAGCGAAGCTGGACTGCTTCTTGAATTCCAAATAAAAGATGGGCTTGTCGGTGTACTGAAGTCAGATATCAAAGAAGTGACCATACCTATCCAGGAAATTTTCTCTGTTGAACTGCAAGTCATTTGGTTTATCACTAGGTTGATTATTAGAACAAAAAGTATGGTTACAGTCAGTGATGTTCCAGGAAACAAAGCAGGACAGATTACACTATGGATTGCACCCAAGCATAGACAAGTAGCAAGAGAATTAGTGACAACTTTGAAATTGTCTATGGCAGAGAAAGAACTGGACGGGTTAAAGGAAGAAATTGCTCAACTTAGCGATGGTACTAACTTAAGTTGCTAATTATGCGCTTGCCACTAAAAAGCAGTCGTAACAAGAATAAAATCCCCTTTAGAAAGAAAATATAGGAGGGAGAATGCTTAATGAAATTATTGGAATCTGTACATCGATAATTTATTAAAAGCGATAGGGAATAGAGAAGGTAATGTACACAAGTTGAATTTACCCCCCTTTATCCCCCCTTATAAAGGGGGGAATTCAGCTGATTTAATTTCCCTCCCCTTAATAAGGTCTGGGTTAGGGAGGGGTATTTTTATTACAAGTGTTTAACCGAACATGATATAATACATTAGTATTCCTTAATCCATAATTAATTATGGTGCAAACAATCCAAGGGAAAGATATCACCTTACTAGAATTAGAAACTCTATGGGGACTACAGCTAATCCGCGAGCGGCAATTTTTTCGGGAATGGCAAGATAACTTACCTGAAATTACTGAATTAGAAAAACAACAATTAGACAAAGTTCAGGCGGGATACTTTAATTTACTAAGGTATCCACCTATGTAAGACCTGCAAATCGCAAGATTTAAAGGCAACGGTCTATGAAGCTCGAAGCCCATCACTTACCGCGCTTTTCGGAAGTGTGGGTAGTTCACAAATTCAATCCAGATGAAAAATTAAGAGTCAAGAGTAGAAGAAACTCTTGACTCTTGACTCTTGACCCTTGAGTTGGGACTATTAATTATTGACTAACCACAGCCATTGGACGGCTACCAGCAGAGTGGCGGTCAATCACTTGGTCAATTAAGCCATAATCCTTTGCTTCATAAGGAGACATAAAGAAATCTCTCTCAGTATCCTCAGCAATCTTCTCCAAAGGCTGACCTGTGTGCTCAGCTAAGTATTCATTTAGCTTCCGCTTGTGATAGAGAATTTCCCGTGCCTGAATTTCAATATCCGTTGCTTGTCCCTGAGCACCACCCAAAGGTTGGTGGATCATGATCCGGGAATGAGGTAAACTCATCCGCTTACCTTTTGTACCAGCGCTAAGGAGGAAAGCGCCCATACTTGCTGCCAATCCAGTACAAATTGTACAGACATCCGGGCGAATGTGCTTCATAGTATCATACATCCCCATTCCTGCGGTGACAGAACCGCCTGGAGAGTTGATGTACATATATATGTCTTTCTCCGAGTCCTCTGCATCCAAAAACAGGAGTTGGGCAACAATCAAGTTAGCAACGGTATCATCAATCGGCTGTCCCACAAAAATGATGCGCTCACGCAACAGCCTTGAGTAAATATCAAAGGCGCGTTCGCCACGACCCGATTGTTCTATAACGATTGGAATCATTAAACCCACTTGTACTTATTTTACGTATATTCTATCGGGTGCAACAACTAGTTGTTGTCCCAAAACCCGAACTCAATGTGGTGGGTGGTTGATAGTTAGTGGTAAACAACTAACTACTATTTACCAACCATTCACCATATTTCTTACCTTTTATAAAGCTGTCACACTTTTTACAGGTAGGTTTCCGGAATCGAATTACCATTACCAGTAGATATTGAATACAGGGTGCGCTGGATTAACAAATTAAATAAAAGCTGCCATCCATCTAAAGCCAGAGGAGCCCGCCATGCTGGACAAATTTATTCAAGCTGCTATTATCACTTTCTTGCTCCACCTCATCGCAGGTCTTACCCCAAATACAGTTCTTGAGAGAAATGTAGGGCAGTCTTCAACAATAGCACCCGTGCCAATTGCAAATGCGCTGCCTCGTTCTGCCCAATAAAAGTGTAGAGTTTGGAAAAATTTACATTTGCCTCTATCTTAAGGAATACATTTGTGTAAGGAGTTTGTGAAGGAGGAGTAGGTCACCACGCCTGTAACAGGCTAGACTGGGCAAATAAGGCTTTCCACATATATCTTAAAAATGACTAATCGCCTTGCTCAAGCTAAAAGCCTCTACCTTCGCAAACATGCTGAAAACCCCATTGATTGGTGGTCTTGGTGCGACGAAGCACTTGCAACAGCAAAAGCGCAAAACAAACCAATATTTCTTTCCATAGGATATTCCAGTTGTCACTGGTGTACTGTCATAATTGTACGCTTAAGTATCATAGCAGCTATTTTTCTAGCCTTATTCTTTTGGATTGAGTTAACTCGCAGACAACCATTTATTAATTTGCGGCTGCTGCGATACCGTAACTTTGGTTTAGCGAGTGTCGTAAATGTTTCCTTAGGAGTGGGATTGTATGGCTCTATTTATATTTTGCCGCTCTATCTCGCACAAATTCAAGGCTACAATGCTCTACAAATTGGTGAGGTCCTTATTTGGGCAGGTATACCTCAATTATTTATTATTCCGTTCATCCCCAAAATCATGCAACGCATTGATATACGGTTAATGGTTGCTGTAGGTGTAGCTTTGTTTTCCATAAGTGTCTTTATGAATGCAGGAATGACTTATCAAACGGGGCTAGACCAATTGCGGTGGTCACAACTTGTGCGTGCCATGGGACAACCACTGATTATGGTGCCATTAACTTCTATAGCTACTGCTGGTTTAAGTCCTAAAGAAGCTGGTTCTGCAAGTGGTTTATTTAATATGATGCGTAATTTAGGTGGCTCTATAGGAATTGCAGCATTAGCCACTTTATTAACCAACAGAGAACAATTTCATTCTAATAGATTGGGGGAATCAATATCTATATATAGTCCAGCCACTCAAGAGCGGATTAATCAATTGACACAGTATTTTGCCAATCGTGGCGGAGTCGATTTAAATACAGCACAAAATCAGGCAATAGCCGCTATTGACAAAATTGTGCGTCGCGAATCTTTTGTTATGGCTTTCAACGATTGTTTCTATTTTATTGGTATTGCTTTATTACTTAGCGGTCTGGCAATTTTATTTATCAAAAAAGTTAAGCCTACAGGTGGGGCTGTAGCACATTAAGTAAGTAGGTCAGCACAATTAAAGTTAACTGGTTAGGGTTGTTCGTCCTTAAAGGGGAATTGGAACTGAAAGTGCAAGCTAGATGCCAGTAATTTATCTACTGATTGACTATCAAGTGGCTGGGAGAAAATATATCCTTGTGCGTATTGGCATTTTTTGATTTGCAGTTGTGTTAATTGCTCCATAGTCTCTACACCCTCTGCTATGACATCTATGTTAAGACTGTGTGCCAGGGAAATAATTGCCTCAATAATTTCCAAGTTTTTTCCACGCTTGCCAATGTTGCTGACAAATGAACGATCGATTTTCAATGCACTAGAGGGAAAACGGTGCAGGTAACTTAAGGATGAATAACCTATGCCAAAATCATCTAGATGTAACTGAATATTCATCTGTTGCAATTGCAAAAGCATATCCGTAGCGGAATCAGAATTTTCCATTATTACAGTTTCAGTAATTTCCAACTTTAAACTGCTGCCTTCTAGACCAGTTTGTTGCAGAATTTGGCGAATTTCCTCAATCAAATGGGGGTGGGAAAACTGTTTACTAGAAATATTGACACTGACAGTTAAGGGTAGGTGAGTAGGAAATTTCAATTGCCAAACCCTCATCTGACGACAAGCTTCGCCTAACACCCAATAACCAATCGGCACAATCAGCCCAGTTTCTTCTGCTAAGGGAATAAACCACTGGCATCCGTTTGATATAACCTTGCTCGGTCAGCAAAATGACAACTTTTTCGTTGGCAATGAGGTCGCGGTCATCTATTTCCCCTTCCAGAGGTGAAATGACTGTGCGGCGGGGGGTTGCAAATTTCTCTTTGAGTTGCTTAACCTCAGTTTCAATGATTTCCAGAATTCGCTCCCGTCGCGCCAGAATATCCCTTAGGTCAGTTATGAGGGCTTGTAAGTCTTCGTGTTCTGAGCGAATTTTATCTGCTTCTAGGGCTGTCAGACGGCGCAGTTGCATTTGCAAAATTGCATCTGCTTGTACTTCTGAGAGTCCATAGGTTGTGACTAACTCTCCTTTAGCTGTAGGCGCATCAGGAGCATGGCGAATTAAGCTAATAATTTCGTCTAAGTGAGATAGGGCAATCAATAACCCTTGTAAGATATGGTCGCGTTCCTCGGCTTTCCGCAGTTCATATTGAGTGCGTCTGGTAATGGCTTCTATGCGGAAATCCAGGAAGACTTGTAAGAATTGCTTGATGGTGAGAATTTGAGGTTCGCCATTGACAAGCGCCAGCATATTCGCCCCGAAGTTGGCTTGTATTGGCGTTTGTTTGTAAAGATTGTTCAGTACAACCCTGGGATAAGCATCGCGCTTGAGTTCAATCACGATTCGCATACCATCGCGATCGCTCTCATCTCTGATATCTGCAATTCCCTCTATTTTCTTGTCATTTACCAACTCAGCTATTTTTTCTATCAGTGCTGCTTTGTTGGTTTGGTATGGTAATTCCGTGACGATAATTGCTTCTCTATCTGGGCGTCCCCGCTGTTCTATGGTTTCAATTTGAGCCACACCACGCATCGTGATAGAACCGCGCCCGGTTGTGTATGCCTCCTTAATTGACCCAGTCCCTAAAATCTGACCTCCTGTAGGAAAGTCAGGACCGGGGATATGCTGCATGAGTTGAATATCGGTGATTTCTGGATTGTGAATCAGTGCTACCAACCCATCAATCAATTCCCCTAAGTTGTGGGGTGGGATGTTGGTTGCCATACCCACGGCAATACCAGAAGAGCCATTGAGCAGCAACTGGGGGACGCGTGCTGGTAGTACCGTAGGTTCTTGTTGAGATCCGTCGAAATTATTAGCAAAATCTACGGTTTCCGATTCGATATCTTGCAGTAAAGCGTCAGTAGTTAAGGCGTGCAAGCGGCATTCCGTGTATCGCATTGCCGCAGGTGGGTCATTGTCTATAGAACCAAAGTTTCCATGTCCTTGAATTAGGGGGGATCTCATGGAAAAATCCTGCGCCATCCGCACTAAAGCGTCATATACCGCTGTGTCGCCGTGGGGGTGATATTTACCCAACACTTCCCCTACGACACGAGCGCATTTACGGAAGGGGCGATCTGCAGTCAAACCCAGTTCGTGCATTGCGTAGAGGATGCGACGATGCACAGGTTTCAGACCATCCCTGGCATCTGGCAGCGCCCGACCTACAATCACGCTCATCGCGTACTCTAAATAAGACCGGGACATTTCGTTCCCCAGATCGGTTGGGATAATCCTCTCCTGAGAGGTTTCAATCCCTGATAGGGATTCAGTGAAATTGTAACAGCCCCCTACACTGCCCGTAAAGAGAAGACTAAGAGGGGAGAGGGGGACGTTTCAATCCCTGATAGGGATTCAGTGAAATTGTAACCCACGTTTCACAAGCTTGAAGCCCTATATTGAGTTTCAATCCCTGATAGGGATTCAGTGAAATTGTAACGAATTTCAAGTTCAATAAACCTGATAGCTTTAATGTTTCAATCCCTGATAGGGATTCAGTGAAATTGTAACTACCTTGGTTAACATCGAGTATATACGTGGTTGGGTTTCAATCCCTGATAGGGATTCAGTGAAATTGTAACTCGCTGAAGCTTATGTTGACGATTTAATCAACGTTTCAATCCCTGATAGGGATTCAGTGAAATTGTAACAGACATCACCGAACCACGTACTACTTGAAAATGTCGTTTCAATCCCTGATAGGGATTCAGTGAAATTGTAACCTAAACAGTTTGGAAAGTCAGTAGCTGAGCTACTGTTTCAATCCCTGATAGGGATTCAGTGAAATTGTAACCAACTCGGGCAGATGCAGGGATGGCAACCCCATAAGCGTTTCAATCCCTGATAGGGATTCAGTGAAATTGTAACCTCAAGTTTGGGTCAATCATTTGTTTACATCCTTAATGTTTCAATCCCTGATAGGGATTCAGTGAAATTGTAACGATAAAAATGATGTCCCTGTTGATAGTAATAGGGGTTTCAATCCCTGATAGGGATTCAGTGAAATTGTAACGGGATTTGATTGAAAACTTCTTTGGTCGGGGTAGAGTTTCAATCCCTGATAGGGATTCAGTGAAATTGTAACGCAACGTAGTTCTTCTTAGGCTTAAGCAGTTTGTTCCTGTTTCAATCCCTGATAGGGATTCAGTGAAATTGTAACAAGCGTAAAAGCGCTTACCTAACTCAACTTGAGTTTCAATCCCTGATAGGGATTCAGTGAAATTGTAACGATACCATTCCCAGTACTTTGTGTGCAGCCAAATTGTTTCAATCCCTGATAGGGATTCAGTGAAATTGTAACCCTAAAGGACTAGCACCACAGTGACCATATTCACTATGTTTCAATCCCTGATAGGGATTCAGTGAAATTGTAACGGCACAAAAGCGTCGGGCGAGCTTTTATCGCAGTTTCAATCCCTGATAGGGATTCAGTGAAATTGTAACCAACCCTCAAACCCTCAATCTTGCGACGAAGGGGCAATCGTTTCAATCCCTGATAGGGATTCAGTGAAATTGTAACCTTATTCGGTGGTGAAAGTTTGTCGTTGTTGGCGAGTGTTTCAATCCCTGATAGGGATTCAGTGAAATTGTAACGGAATCGTATTCTTTAGCAAAATGCACAGATTCAGGTTTCAATCCCTGATAGGGATTCAGTGAAATTGTAACAGCGGAGAAGTCGCCAGCAAAGGTCTCATTGATGAGTTTCAATCCCTGATAGGGATTCAGTGAAATTGTAACCCCAAGAGCCCAAAAACGAGTTTGTATGCAGTTTTCATGGTTCAAAATCGCGGATGGGTCAATCATAGCATCAAAAATGGAGCTGCCGATTTATAATGATTTGAGAGGTGCGTCGATTTGGTGGCTAGAACCCTTACTGGGTAAAGGCTCCTAGACGAACTCCCTACCGACTGGGTTAAATCGGATTAGTTGGAAACGCTAATGCAGGTTAGGATAATGCCGATGGGGCCCTACCGACTGGGTTAAATCGGATTAGTTGGAAACTTTTATCAACCTGTACAAATTTGCTGAAAAGGGTTTTCCCTACCGACTGGGTTAAATCGGATTAGTTGGAAACTCTCTGGATGAGGTTTTGGAATTTGGGGGTATCGTCCCTACCGACTGGGTTAAATCGGATTAGTTGGAAACCTGAATACTTGCCTGTTGATTTGCATCACATTTTGGCCCTACCGACTGGGTTAAATCGGATTAGTTGGAAACTATCCCTGTTTAGCATAATCGGAACCAAAGGTATCCCCCCTACCGACTGGGTTAAATCGGATTAGTTGGAAACCATTCACTTTCTGATTGGTTAATATCCGCATTTTGATCGGCCCTACCGACTGGGTTAAATCGGATTAGTTGGAAACGAAGATATCCTCAATGAAATTCTTCATAACGTTAACCCCCTACCGACTGGGTTAAATCGGATTAGTTGGAAACTTAATAGTATCTCCTACAACATTTGCACCGCCTGCACCCTACCGACTGGGTTAAATCGGATTAGTTGCTAATCCAAATGTTGCTCAATTGCATCACAAGCAACTCGCACCCCATTTTCTGCCCGAACAATGCATCCAATTTCTGTAGAGGCGGCTGCATATTTGGGATTCTCCAACAACTCATGTAACTCTTTTACAGCCCGTGATGCTGAATATTGTTTGCGGAGAATAGTGCGTGCAGTTCCCAAGCGTTCAACTCTTGCTGCATTATCTGGTTGGTCGTGGCTGTAGGGCATGACTAAGCTAGGACGACCAGCTCGTAATGCTTGGGCTGTTGTCCCAATTCCTCCTTGATGGACAATGGCACAGGCGTGAGGAAAAATTTGCGAGTATGGTACATAGCTAAGTGCAAGAATATCTTTTGAAAGATTCTCTGGAGGCTGATTTTTACCAATCAACAACACAGCACGGCGATTGAGGTGCTTTGCGGCTTTGATACTTTCTAGATAAAAGTTGCCAGGAGACATGACTGCTGCAGAACCAAGGGTAAAAACAATGGGCGGTTCTCCTGCATCCAGAAATTGCTTGAGTTCTGGCATAAGTTCTGTCTTATCCGAACTACCATCATAAAATGTGAAACCTGTCATGATTGTGTTATACGCCCAATCAGGTTGGGGTTTTGCCAGAACAGGGGAAAACAGGGCAAGAACTAGGTAAGGTGAAAACTTGTCGTCAATAAAAGGATTGCCAGTTAAAGCCGGTAAGCCAAGTTCGCGGCGAAATTGATGGACGGGTTCTGCCCAAGATTTACTCACAACTTTGGCAAAGTTGATAACTCCCCGGTTAGCAAATAAGCCAAACCGACGTAGCTTGGCGAGAAATGGAAATGGTGCTAACACGGGTGGGTCGCAGGCAGAGAAAAATGAGATTGGAGCCATAGCACTTGATGCCCACGCTAGTGATACTCAGACACTCACAATCTACGTTGGCAGCACCGCACCTCAAACCGAAGAACAAGACCCCAATTTCCCAGATGGTCATCCCGAGTTTGACGAGATCTTTGGTAATGATTTCAATTTTGATGAGATTTGGGACTAACTACCGAGCTTACAGGGCACAAACCAAAATGCCCTGTGTCAACTCCATTGTTGATCGCAACCGCACCCTAAATCTACAACTAGCTACAAATGATAGTGATAGAGATAAATTAACTCAGGTAAATAACGTCTTAGCAGTTCTTGAACCGTAGTTTCTTTCCTGCCCATAATATCATGTCCGGTTAAACACTTATGGAAAAAATACCCCACCCGCCTAACGGCACCCTCCCCTTAGCAAGGGGAGGGTTGGGGAGGGGTAGAATTGGAAATAAAAGTAATTAAGCGGACTTGATATAACTCAGCAACCACATCTATAAATACCATCAAATACAGAAATTACGTTACAGTTCAATATCCTACCGCACTTCTAGAGAACACTCTTGAGAGACCCTCGATAATGCAAAAGAGTAACCTAACTATTTATAAGCTGCTACAACTACAGTATCCATCGTCTGGCAATGGTTAAAATGCAGCTATTGCCAATAAAAATGTATGGTGCAAAGTCTGTGTTTTCATTCTCATCATTTACCAGACAGTA
Organism: Scytonema sp. NUACC21; assembly: GCF_054684315.1. Lineage (NCBI taxonomy): Bacteria > Bacillati > Cyanobacteriota > Cyanophyceae > Nostocales > Scytonemataceae > Scytonema > Scytonema sp. NUACC21. The sequence continues at coordinate 11,550 of NZ_BAAFZH010000018.1, forward strand.
AAAAGAAATATTTTGATTGGGAGAACCGAACATTTTATTTATTATTATCTTCAGAAATTCTTGAAAATTTGGCGCATGCCAAAAGCCACCTATCCACGTCTTAAATGTCTCTTGATTTAAAAATTCAGAGCGGCGGTAAACATCCAGTTCATCCCAATATTTGCCGAATGAATAATCTCTCATTTCTGGATATAAATGTCCGCTAAATTCTAACAAATTTGCAATACGGAGAGTGCTAATTTTATCCTTATCATAGCTGTGATTTATGGGTTTGGCAAATACGGTTAGCCCGCCCATGCCACCCTTTTCCCGGTATAAACTTTGGTGATTCACACTATTTACAAATGCGCTAATAACTTCATATGTGGCTGGCTCATGGCAAAAGTTTGGGAGCAAGCACATTTCTCCTAACAAAATAGCTTCGTCAAGATGCAATCTCGCTGCTTTTCCAAATTGCCGAGTACAAAGTATAAGTTTATCCATATTTTTTGTTCTTTAGTACACTTGTTAGAACAAGCCAAACTTTCTCTGGCTCTAGTTAACAAGAAGTTTATCAAGTAAAAAAGGTTCTTTAATGATACTCCGTTAGCAGAAAAATTTTCACTCTTTTTAACAACATCAAGTTCCAAGCGCTCGCTCAAGCCGGATTGAATTTAGTTGAAGTTGTGGTTTTTTCGTACATATCGTGCTAAATTGTTAATGACAGTCAATAATTTGCTTTAAAATATACGGGAGTTAATCAGACAACAAGTATTACCGTACCAATTACAATTCGTAATACCAACCGCGCACCGTTGTTTGATAGTGTTGCAATCTCCGCATCGGGTAGCAGCACAACCAAAACCATCACGACATTTAATCAAGATGGAACCAGAGTTATCGATACAACTGCGTTTGACGCGCAAAGTATTGCACCAACAGACCTTGTGGCTGGCGATCTTGTGTATCGCGATCGCGTTGGTGAAACCTATGCAGTCACGTACAATCCAGAACATCGGTGGTTCTATTTTCCACAAATGCAAAAGGACGAGGCACTATTGATCAAGTGTTTTGACTCCGCAGAAGACGGACGCGCACGATTCACCGCCCACACAGCATTTGATGACCCGACAAGCCCATCAGACGCTCCTCCAAGGGAGAGTATCGAACTGCGAACATTGGTTTTTTATCCCACCTAAGTGAGTGAGATTGTAGGTCATGCTCCGTGCTTTTCGTTCCAGAAATTTTCGCCTGTACTACATGGGTCAGGCAATTTCTGCGATCGGTACGTCAATGACTCAAGTAGCTACTAGCTGGCTGGTATATCGCCTTACCAATTCTGCCTGGTTACTCGGTCTGGTTGGCTTTGCCAGCCAGATTCCTACTTTTGTTTTCATTCCTCTGGGAGGAATTGCTGCCGATCGCTGGAAGCGTCACCGCATTCTGCTTGTAGCGCAAATTCTAGGAATGCTTCGGTCTTTGGTTCTATCCTGGCTTGCCTTGAGTGGTACTATTAACATCTGGCACATTGTTTTTCTAGGTGTACTGCAAGGGATAATCAACGCGTTCGATATTCCGACGCGGCAAGCTTTTCTACCGGAAACAGTTGGGAAGGAAAATCTTGGCAATGCGATCGCCTTGTACTCCTCCCTTGTGAGTGTTGCTAGTATCCTTGGACCTGCGTTTGCGGGCGTTTTGATTGTTTTGATTGGATTCGGGCTTTGTTTCCTACTTGATAGTATTAGTTATATTGCCGTAATTATTGCCCTCCTAGCAATGCGGCTGACATCCAAAAAAGCCCACATTTCCACACGGAAACCCTTAGAAGAATTGAGAGCTAGTTTTAGCTACGCCTTTGGGTTTTTACCAATTCGGTCAGTTTTGATGGGTTCAGCTTTAGTCTGCTGCGTATGGGGATTTTACCTAGCCTTGGGACCCATTTTTGCTAAAGAGGTTTTGAATGGCGGACCTAACACGTTTGCCGTTCTGATGACAGTTTCCAGTTTGGGAACTTTAATTGGTGGAATCTACTTGAGTTGGCATAAAAATGTGTTTGGTTTAGGAGAAGTTCTGGCATTCGGCACGGGTTTGATGGGGGTGAGCTTAATTGTCTTTGCTTTATCCCATATGTTATGGCTTTCGCTGGTCTCACTTTTGGCAGCTGGTTTCGGCTTTATTTTACAGATAATTGCCGGACGTACCCTGCTTCATTTGTTGCTGACCGATGAAAATCGCGGACAAATCACAGGTCTTTACGTTATGGCATCTACAGGCGCAGTACCTGTGGGTAACTTAGTTGCTGGCGCACTCGCAAGTAGTCTTGGTGCTGTTAATACCGTCATCCTCGGTGCAAGTATCTGTCTTGCAGGTTCAATTTTCTTTCTGCAACAAATTTCCGCCTTCCGTGATTTAGTTCGCCAGAGTTTACATAAGTGCAGTGATTGATTCAAAAAGATATTCGTTTAGCTCAAGAAATTATTAAAGAGCAAAGACAAGCTATTCGTTGATGAAATTGACGCTGTAGGACGGCAAAGGGGTGCAGGAATTGGTGGTGGAAATGATGAGAGGGAGCAAACCCTCAACCAATTGCTGACGGAAATGGATGGCTTTGAAGGCAATACTGGCATTATTATTATTGCTGCTACCAACCGCCCGGATGTTTTAGATGCAGCTTTACTCAGACCGGGAAGATTTGACAGACAAGTAATTGTAGACGCTCCCGACCGTAAAGGTCGTCTCTCAATTTTACAAGTTCATGCTCGTAATAAGAAAGTCGATCCATCTGTTTCCTTGGAAATCGTTGCCCGCCGCACACCAGGTTTTACAGGGGCAGATCTAGCAAACCTTTTAAACGAAGCGGCTATTTTAACAGCACGCAGACGTAAAGAGGCAATTACACAGCTAGAAATTGATGATGCTATTGACCGTCTGACAATTGGTCTAACTCTTAATCCACTATTAGATAGCAAGAAAAAGCGGTTGATTGCCTACCATGAGGTTGGACACGCTCTTTTGGCGACACTCCTAGAAAATGCTGACCCGCTGAATAAGGTGACAATTATTCCCCGTTCTGGAGGAGTGGGCGGTTTTTCACAGCAAATTCTTAACGAGGAAATGATAGACAGCGGTCTTTATACTCGGGCTTGGTTGATGGACAATATCACCATGACCTTGGGTGGAAAGGCTTCCGAAATAGAGGTATTTGGAGAATTTGAGGTTACAGGTGGAGCTAGCAACGATCTTAAAGTTGTAGCGAATCTTGCACGTAAGATGGTCACAATGTACGGAATGTCGGATTTGGGCTTAGTGGCTCTTGAAAATCAAAACAGTGACGTATTCCTGGGTCGTGATTGGATGAGCCGTTCTGAGTATTCGGAAGAAATGGCTACCAAAATTGACCGACAAGTCCGGGCAATGGCAAATTTATGTTACCAAGAAGCCCGTCGTATCATCCGTGAAAACCGTTCTTTAGTAGACCGCTTAGTAGATTTGTTGGTTGAACAGGAGACTATTGAGGGAGAACAATTCCGCAAAATTGTTTCTGAGTATACTCAGTTACCAGAAAAACAAAAAATTGTTGTGTTTGGTTAGGGAATATTAGTTAGTAGTTAGTAGTTAGTAGCAACTATTAACCACTAACCACTAACTACTAACCCATTTAATACCCCGAATCACTTATACCTTTAGACTCCTCAATCACAACTTGCGATTGTCGGGGAGTCCATCGTTGTGATGATGCTCTTGCAAGTTGTTGCTGTGAGAACATTGCCCGTAGGACTGTCGCCGGATCTACGTAGTTTTTAGCGTATTTTAATCCCCAATGCAGATGGGGACCAGTTGTACGCCCAGTCATTCCTACTCGACCAATTCTAAATCCGGCTTGTACCTGCTGTCCTTCCCAAAGTTGAATTCCGCCTGCTCTGTCTATTAAATAACGACGACCATTTGCACTTTCTACGTGCCCTTCCATATGACAGTATGTGTGTTCCCATGCACCAGATTGAATAACAACGTGGGTGCCGCAGGCATTGCGATCGCCTACCTTCGTGACCCTACCCGTCCACCAATTGCGAATGTAACTCCCTTGTGGGGC
>NZ_BAAFZH010000019.1:0-16235 GCF_054684315.1 Scytonema sp. NUACC21
AGTTTTGCCCATTTCTCTGGGAGCCTTAATCCTGATTAACGCTCCTGGTTTGCCAATTTCTTGATAAACTTGCTCTTTAAGGAAAGAACGTTCGAGGTAAAAGGGAGAGTCAAGAGGAACTGAGCCACTGGGGTAACAAGGTGGCGTATCCTGATTAACTGTAGGGAGGAATTGCATCAGGTCTTGTCTCAAAGGTTCTGTTTTTGGGGTTGCTTTAGTGATGGCATAAGACTCCAGCAGCACTCGACAGTTTTTCTTCGTCACACGCTGACCAATGACCTCGGAGAGTCGGGCAAACAACTCTGGGGCAACGACATTGGTAAAGTAGCCAGGACTATAACCTGCCTCTATCGCCATTTGGTTATAAGTTTTATACTGCCAAATACCTTGCAGAATCAGGTTTTCTGTGGAATTAAGGGGGCGATTGTGGTTCTCAATTAGCAGGCGGTCAACAATCTCAAAGAGACAATTAAGGTTCATAGAGATTACAGGCGAGTGTCACGCTTGATAAAACAGAAGGCAAACGGCTGCTATGCTGAGGGAAGTAAAGGAAGAAGTTTTTTAACGCTCCACCATCACGAGCACTCTTATCGCTCGCGGACAGCTTCCATCATTCTGCTAAAAGAAAAATTAATCCAATTTTCTAAGTTTAAATCTGCCCAGGGGTTGAAAGTTGATTTTCTAAGTAAATAGCTGAAATTAAGGCTTTTGAAACCTTCTCTACAAGTATGTTATCTTATCATGAGAGTGATAAAAGAATGTTAAGTAGTTAATCAAAATTAATTACACAAAATTAGATTTGAAACCCTTATCTAGTTTCAGTAAACTGAAAAATGAGTACGGTTGCTTTTGGTACTGCGCTTTGCACAATCATGGTAGGGAAAAGACTAAGATTCGGGCTCTTGTCTAATTAAATGTATTTATCAATACACTGTTCTAAAAAATTATTTTATAAGCAAAGCTAATTATTTCAGAGAGTTTTAGAAAATGAATTGTCCCAAAAAACAAGAAACACCATTTTATCAAGAATGATAATAATTAAGGCGGTGATGAACAGGGCAAACACATCTTGTCAACAAGAAGCTCTCAATGTCAATAAACCATGAAATCATCGCATTAATATCCATTTATTAACACTATATTAAGTGATTGCCTGAAGGGCAGTGGGCTGAGCGCAAATCGCAAGCTCCGCGAAAGCCCAATCGCTTGAACTCCTAAAAAGCCTATCAAAAGATAAGTTCTGGTTCTCAATGCCCTCAACCAAGAACAGACATACAAACCAGTCTCAAACAAAAAATGAAACAGGCTGCTATGGACGATAGTTACATGATTCAAGTTCTTAGTTCTTGTTTGATTGATTCTACGATAAGTTCTTCTCAACTTTTGTATCAAGCCTAATTGTGATGCTCTTATCATGTTAACTGAACCGTATTGCGCTAGAATTCCACTGGGATTAGTAAACAAAAAACTAATAACGAACAATGGAACTTAAACCCCAATTCAATCCTTGTTACTCTGTTGAAACTATAGAAACAGACAACGTATTCTTGTTGTCTGAGAGAGAAAAAGTCTGGTTGAGCGATCGCCTTTCTTGTTGTCATGAGCACGGGGGTTATCGCCTATTATGTGCTGATTGCATCAAGAGATGGCTTGTTCACACCAATTATTTCAAAAGTCAAAAATACTGCATACGCCGATCCGGTTCCTCAAGCGGTTATATTGACGGCGATCGTGATCGGATTTTCAATTCAGGCATTAATGTTGGTCGGTGTCATGAAGCTGGCACGGGATAATCCGACCTTAGAAAGTAACGAGATTGAGAAGAATAATACACCATGAGTACCATTACGATCGCCTGGATTGCACTACCGTTTTTTTTGGGGTTCATCTAATATTGCGACTGGCTATATGGTTTCTGCTCACTGCCGATTTCAGTGTGGCAAATATCATAATTGGCGTAAGCATCGCACTCCTACTACCGGGTCGTCAAAAAGCCCCGGAAGCATTAAAAGATTGGCTGCGTGTACTCGGTGAGATCCTTGTGGCAATTCCTCAGGCGTATGTTGAGGCATTTGAAATCATCTTCCGTCCCCACAAGCATGAAGATATCAAGATGGAACGAGTCAAACCAGGACGCACACCCGGTCTTATATTCCTGGATATATTCCTGATTACCTTTACGCCAAAGACCATTGTCTTGAAATACCACGAAGATGGCTGGTATGAAGTACATCGGGTTCAACGGAGGAAGAAAAAGGTATGAATCTGAACCTGGTCACGATCGCAATGATTCTAGCCCTGCTCATACCCATCTACGAGGTGTGTAGGGGGAATAATGTCTGGCAAAAGATGCTGGCATTTTCAAGTATAGCGAGCAAGACATCAATTATCATTCTGGTCGTATCCGTCCTGCGCGATGATTGGATGGTCGGTGTTGTCGGGGTCATTATCCTAAGTGTGGGTAATGCGGCATTGATGCTGCTTGCTCATGTACTCAAACGAATGAGCGATGTATTGAATTAACCTATGATAGACATAATTAGTTATACCTGCATTGGTCTGGGGATCGCCTTCTGGTTTTGGGGAACCTCTCACCTGCTCGGCAAGCGATCGGTATTGTTCAAGCTCCATAGTCTTTCGGTTGCGGATACCCTCGGCTCAATGAGTATCGCCTTCGGGCTGCTGTTGAAGATACCCAGCAAATGGCCACTGCTCATCCTCGCCATTATTTCCTTGGCGATTTGGAATACAGTGCTGGGGTATGTGTTGGCTTACTGTTCCAGTAATAGGGGTGACTGACCGTGAACGATCTCTATCTATATGTAATGATCCCGCTGCTGCCGTTGGCTGCTTGTATGGTGGTATTTCAGGTCAATCCATACCATGCCCTAGTTATCCGTGGCATTTTGGGAGCGGTAGCGGCAATGATATACGCGATTTTGGGAGCAGCGGATGTTGCTTTGACTGAAGCATTGGTGGGTACCATGCTTGCCATTACTCTATACGCGGTTGCAGTGCGTTCATCGCTGGTCATGCGTCTTGGGGTACTCGAAGATACGTCAAGCAAGGCAAAAGACAATAAAAGCCATTTTGGGCAACTGATAGATGGCTTACGCACAATTTTTAGCAAACACTATATGCGTCTTGAACTTGTAACCTACACGAATATGCAGGCTTTGCACCGGGCGCTGATGGACTATCCGTAACGCATGTGATATGTTACGCCCCATTTATGATGCAACTCAAGGATTAGATGGTTATGTAAGCATAGAAGTCCCACCAACCATTGCTCATGATACTGAGGCTACAATTAAAGAAGCCCGCCGCTACTACCAGGAAATTGGTCGAGAAAATGTCATGATTAAAATTCCCGGTACAGATGCAGGTTTACCAGCCGTCGAGCAAGCGATATACGAAGGAATCAGCGTTAACGTTACCCTGTTATTCTCCGTTCAAAGCTACATCAATACAGCTTGGGCATATATTCGTGGCTTAGAAAAACGCGCAGCAGAAGGTAAGGATATTCAGAAAATTGCCTCTGTTGCTAGCTTTTTCCTCAGTCGAATCGATAGCAACATTGACGGTAAAATTGATGCTAAATTGAAAAAAGGTGTTGATGACCTTACCGTAGAAGCTAAACTCAAAGCTATTAAAGGAAAAGTAGCGATCGCTAACGCAAAAATTGCTTATCAAGAGTATAAGAAGATTATCAACGACGAGCGATGGAAAGCACTGGTAGCAAAAGGTGCTAAAGTACAGCGCCTACTGTGGGCAAGCACCAGCACCAAAGACCCCAACTACAGCGACGTGATGTATGTCGATGAGTTGATCGGTTTTGAAACCGTTAACACTCTACCACCAGCGACTATTGAAGCTTGTGCTGACCACTGCCATGTAGCACCTCGCGTTGAAACAGGGGTAGAAGAAGCTTACCAACTGATAGAAAGCCTCAAAGACCCAGACATCAACATCGATATCAATGCTGTGATGGATGAACTGCTTGTCGAAGGAATTGATAAGTTTGTCAAACCCTTTGAATCGCTGATGAAATCCTTAGAAACTAAGGTGAGAAAATTGTCACCTGTGTAGAAAGCATAAAGGATGAAGGATAAAGGGTAAAAATTTCGTACATTATACTTCATGCTTCATCCTTTTTCCGTCACTTGTTAACAGCAAAATTCACGTCCAAAATCCAAACTTATTATGGTCACACTTACAGAAAATCCGTTGCGGGTTGGTTTACAACAGCAACGGATGCCCGAACCTCAGATCGTAGTTATCTATGGTGCTTCTGGCGATTTAACTCAGCGTAAACTCGTGCCAGCACTTTACAAATTACGCAAAGAACGGCGCATTCCCCCCGAAACCACTATAGTTGGTGTAGCGCGGAGAGACTGGACTCACGATTACTTCCGCGAACAGATGCGGCAGGGTATTGAGGAGTTTTCTGATGGGCTTGGACCAGAAGAGCTGTGGCAAGATTTCGCCCAAGGTTTGTATTACTGTTCCGGGGACATGGACAACCCCGAAAGCTATCAGAAACTGAACAGGTTATTAACTGAATTAGACGAAAAACGCGGAACAAGGGGAAATCGAATTTTCTATCTTTCGGTTGCACCAAAATTCTTTGCTGAGGGAATTAAACAGCTTGGAAATGCGGGTATGTTAGAAGACCCGTACAAGCATCGTCTGGTGATTGAAAAACCCTTTGGTCGTGACTTAGCTTCTGCCCAAAGCCTGAACCGAGTTGTCCAAAAATATTGCCACGAAAGCCAAGTTTACCGCATTGACCACTACCTAGCCGGTATTTCTGGTGATATGTGCTTGGGAACCTTAGTTAGCTTGGGTGTTCCTGTGGAGTACTTAACCGAAAACTTGAACAAGTTGGGAATTGACCACGAGTACCAGTTAAAGGCAGAACTCGTTCACCGTAATGGTCAACAGGCTACTAAAGTTCATGTGGACTTAATCAACAAACACCATCACCATCACGCCCAACACAGCCACCATCACGGACGCCACCTTCCAGAAATCGAGGAGATGATTTTGAAAGCTGCGTTACCATCAAGAGCAGAAGCTTGGAGTTTGGCAGTATTTCAGCAGTTAGCAATAGCCGAAGGGGCAGTACATGGCGTTCCTCCAGAAAAAGTGCATTTTCATGAAGTTGGTGCAGTAGACGCAATTGTAGATATTGTAGGCACTTGCCTGGGATTAGATTGGTTGGGGATTGAAAGCAATGAGAAAAACTTGCCTTTACTATACTGTTCCCCCCAACCTACTGGTGGGGGAACCGTAAGGGCAGCACACGGTCAAATGGCAGTACCAGTACCAGCCGTCTTGAAGTTATGGGAAATGCGCGGTTGTCCGGTGTATAGCAACGGTATTGAACGGGAATTAGTCACGCCAACTGGAGCAGCAATTGCCACAACCCTTGCTGCAAACTTTGGTTCCCCACCCCCAATGACTATCAAACAGGTGGGATTGGGCGCAGGTTCCATAAATTTACCCATCCCTAATATTTTACGGCTGTGGTTGGGTGAAACAACGTCACCAACAGTGGCAGCGGATGCTAAAACAGACACAACAGATAGGTTATCTGTGAATCTTACAAATCGCTCATCCCCTACACCCCTTACAAAATCCGTTGCCAACTTACCCGCTAGCCCCACCTTAGAAACTATCTCAGTTCTGGAAACCCAAATTGACGACTTGAACCCGCAAGCTATTGGCTACTTATTTGAGACTTTGTTTGCTGCTGGTGCGGTGGATGTCTTCACTCAGTCTGTGGGAATGAAAAAGTCACGTCCGGGAATTTTGTTAACTGTCATTTGCCATCCAGAGAGTTTGCCTAGCTGTGAAGCGATTTTGTTTCGCGAAACTACAACTCTGGGAATTCGTCGTTCTACTCAACAACGTGCCATTCTCTTACGAGAAATTCAACAAGTAGAAACTGAATATGGTGCAGTACGCGTTAAGGTCGCATGGACGGAAAATGAAACACACAAAGCTATTGCCAATGTACAACCAGAATACGAAGACTGCGCGGAATTAGCGAGAAAACACAATATTTCCTGGCGGGAAATTCATCGAATAGCATTAAACCAGTGGTATTTGACATCTCCATCTGGCATTGAACACGGTAAAAAATAAAAAATTGTAAACACGTGCCATGGCGCGTCTCTATGCCATGGCGAGTCTCTACATTCTTGTTTAGAGAGGTTTATTGACTAACTTTTAGTCAATAGTATCTTTAATAGCATCACCTGCTTTTTCTTGCGTAGGATGGGCAGTGCCTACTGTTCTGCTACAAAATTGTAAAGACGCGCCATGGCGCGTCTCTACATTCTTGTTTAGAGAGGTTTATTGACTAACTTTTAGTCAATAGTATCTTTAATAGCATCACCTGCTTTTGGCTCACCACCAATGAATTTTATTCCTGTGGAGTTTCATGCTCCCCTACTGATTACTAATGGCAACTTTCGTTACACCTTACCAGAGGTTTGGGGGAATGCTTTACAAAGATACGACGGGCAAACCCTGATTTTAGGCATTCGTCCAGAACACTTACTTTTAAGCGTACCTGCAACTAAAAATTTACCAGTAACAGTAGAGTTGGTAGAGAATCTTGGCAACGATACATATCTTTCTACCAAACTTCTCGAACCCGGTTTTGAAAAAGCTGGTTTTGCCCTCAAGGAACTTCAACTACGAGTTCCACCAGATCGCTTCATACGCTTTGGAGAACAACTGTGGTTATCTCTAACACCAGAGAAAATTCACTTTTTTGACCCAGAAACCGAACAGGCAATATTTCCTTGATTAGTTAGTAGATAGTGGTTAGTGGTTAGTGGTTAGTGGTTAACTATCAACTACTAACTAATAACTACTAACCATTAAGTCTTTTTAAAAATTCTTGATGCTCTGGTGTCTGCAACCCTTGTTGTAAAACAGCTAAAACCTCAGCTAAGTTTCCCTCTCTCAAAGCTGAGACTGCTAACCACAAGCCGGGGAAAACTTGAGAGCGAATCACTCCATCTGCATCTGGTTCTAATGCAACATATCGACCTTCTTCCAGGCGGAACCAATCTAAACGATTTTCGTACATTTGCCAGACAATGTACTCTTGGACACCATTACGGCGATAGGCGTTCAACTTGTCTTTCAAGTCGTAGGATGCACTAGAAGCAGCAACTTCCACAATCAATTCCGGTGCGCCTTCAATATAATCATCATTACTGATGCGAGAATTGCCGCCTGCTTCTGGTTCTAACCTGAGTAAGGCATCTGGTTGGGGTTCATTATCAGCATCAAGGCGTACTGTGGCGTTGTCACCCATGTCTATTCCTGGTGTTGCAGCCCAGTAAGCTGTCAACCAACCCATGACTTGAGCGTGGGGTCTACCGTGATTTTTAATTCGTACTGGTGAAGCCACGTAAACAACTCCTTCGATTAATTCAGCTTTTTTAATATGCGGCATTAAGGTATATCTTCGCTCGAATTCAAAGCGAGTAAGACGATCGCCGCTTTCTAAAGGAGGTAGTTTGGGAGTGGTGGAGGTGGCTGACATATGACGCGATATTAATAGTTAGTAGTTGGTAGTTAGTGGTTGCTAGTTAGCCACTAACTACTAACATTTTTACACTTCAGCCGCGACTGCTTCTTGTTCTCTTTCTACAAACGCCTGTACGCGGGCGCGGTATTGTCTTAGAGAATCATCGACCCAATCGCGATCGTTGCTGTTTGCATACAAGTGTACTATAGGTTCGCTGGCATCAGGTAACACTAATACCCAATTGTCATCATAGGGCTGACAGATTTTCACCCCATCAATCAATTCTAGATTTTGAGCTGGGTGAGTTTCTACCAGGTAACGCATTAGCGCTCCTTTAACCGTCCAAGGACAACGTACTGTATAAGCTTTGTGAATGATACGAGGCAACTCAGCACGTGCAGAGGTTAAAGAACGTTCCTGTATGGTTAGCATTTCAATGAGTTTAGCGATACAGAACATGGCATCAAAGCCGGGGTGCAGTTCAAGTGGTGTTTGGTTTTCAGAATGCGCCAATGTCGGCGCTAGAATTGCCTGGATTAGTGCCTAGCTTTATGAATATTGACTTTAAAAAAACGCGCTTTGATTTGGAGTTGCACCTGTGGAAGCGTTCTGAGGACTTCCGGAGTTTATGGGGGGCAAAGTGGGAGTTTTCAGAAGGGCTGAGGGGTGTTATGGTTTACAACACAGATTTATTCGAGCGAGCTACCATTACCCGGATGCTAAAGCATTTTAAAATACTGTTATCAGGTATTGTTGCAAATCTAGATAAGCCTGTTGCAAATTTACCGCTTTTAAATGAAGCAGAGCTACATCAGATATTAGTGGAATGGAATAATACTCGGGTTGATTATCCTCAAGATAAGTGTATCCATCAGTTGTTTGAAGAACGGGTAGAGCAGCATCCTGATTCCATTGCATTAATCTTTGAAGATTTAGAGACGAGACAGGTTGCATCTCTAACCTATCAGGAGTTGAGCGATCGCAGCGATCGACTAGCACAATATTTACAAAAGATGGGGGTAAGAGAAGAAGTTTTGGTAGGTATTTGTGTAGAGCGAACGCTAGAATTTATTGTAGGGTTGCTGGGCATTTTAAAAGCAGGAGGAGCTTATGTCCCATTAGACCCCAGCTATCCTCAAGAGCGCTTAAATTTCATGCTGAAAGATGTACGAGTTTCAGTATTGCTAACACGGGAAAAGTGGCTCAAGCATTTTGAAGGTTTCTCAAATCCAATTATTTGTCTGGATAAAGACTGGCAAATTATAGCCGGAGAAAACAACGAAACCCCTAAAAGCGATGCAAACAGTAATAATTTAGCCTATGTCATTTACACTTCTGGCTCTACAGGAAAGCCTAAGGGAGTGGCGGTCACCCATAAAGCTGTCAATCGGCTAGTGTACAATATAAACTATGTGAAATTAGAACCATCCGATAAAATTGCCCAAGCCTCTAACACTGCTTTTGATGCAGCAACATTCGAGACTTGGGGAGCCCTTCTTAATGGTGCTCAGCTTGTTGGAATAAGCAAAGATATAACCCTTTCGCCTCATGAATTTGCATTACAACTACAACAAAAATCAATTAGCGTCTTGTTTGTCACCACTGCCTTATTTCAACAAATTGCTAGAGATATTCCCCAAGCCTTTGCTTCGTTGAGATACTTATTATTCGGTGGTGAAACCGTTGATAAGAGATGGGTTAAAAAGGTTCTCGAAAATGGTTCTCCACAGCACTTAATTCATGTTTATGGACCTACAGAAAGTACAACATTTTCTTCTTATTACTACGTAGAAGAAGTATCGGAATCAGCTACATCTATTCCCATTGGTCGTCCCATTACAAACACGCAGATTTATATATTAGATGCCCATTTACAACCCGTGCCTGTTGGCGTTGTTGGGGAATTATACATAGGTGGGGATGGGTTGGCACGCGGTTATTTCAATCGCCCTGAATTAACTGCTGAACGTTTTATTCCCAATCCTTTCAGTTATAAATCGGAAACAAATCTTTATAAGACAGGTGACTTAGCCCGCTATTTACCAGATGGTAATATTGAATTTTTAGGTCGCATTGACAATCAAGTTAAGATTCGCGGCTTCCGTTTCTCCCAGTTGAAAGGTTTGGGGTGACTGTCTCGATCGAAAATCGCCACCGTTGCCAGCGGCGGCTGTTTCATCAAGATTTTCTACCCCCTTAACTTCCTCACAATCAACCAAGTTTTCTTCTTCAGTCGTTTGGGTTTCGCCCAATAACCAAGCTAGCAACTGGTTTTGTAAGGATTCTGAGTCACTATTCATGAGTAGATGCACCCGATCCGGATATTAAAGAGTTACGAATTTCCCAAGCATACTCAAGAATTTTAAACCACCGTTTTTGCAATTGTGCCATTGATAACCCTAAAGTTTTGGCAATCTTTTCATCAGGTAATCCCTGTTGTTTCAACTCTAATAGAGACCTCTGTTTATCGTCCAGTTTTGCTACGTAAATTTGCCATTGTTGTGGTGTCAATCCGAGATTGGTCTGTAAATCGGCTTCCAACCACTCGTGAACTAACTCCCAGCGATGCAGTAGCGCGAAACGAATCAAATGGTACTTGAAGCGTTGCTGCAAGTAATCCCGCTGCCTCGGAGTTAGCCCCAAAATCGATTCTATTTCCTGTGCTGATAAATCTTGCAGGCGCAAGGAGAAGTAGTCAGCGCAGTCTGACTGTTGTCGCTCTTCAAGATAATTCATTAATTCCGTAATGACTACAGAACGTAAAGTATCTTCTTGGGGTTCTGGTTCTGGTTGTGTCGCCATTGCACTACGCAATTGCTGCACTGCAGGATCTTCCCAGGAACCATCAGCTTCATTACCACTTCCTTCTGCAGCCTGTTCTATATCGACACAAGTTTCTGGCGGTTGCTGTTGGGAAAATGTTTGTGCTCTGAGAATAATGAGTTGTTGCTGACGTCCGGGTAGGGGAATCCTTCTTTTGGCATAACGTTCGGTAAATGCCATGTACTCCGCCAATTCCAAGAGAGTTTGCGGACGATAAGTCACGGTGAGTTGGTTTTCCCGGCGGAAAGCGTTTAACGATTCAAGGTAAAAACTTTGCAAGAAATCTTCAATGACGACGAGCCTTCCTTGATAGCTCAATTGTCTTTGAGGAGGATTAATGTAGCGATAAATAATCGCACTTAAGGTGCTATGTAATTCTACCCTGCCTCGATTAGAACCCAACTCGTAGTACCTGAGACACTGTTGCAGCCGATGTTTGGCTAGGGTGATTGCAGAGTTTTCCACAGCGCCGGCAGCTTGGATACGCTTGCTTTCACTGCAAATTCTGTTGACTTCGGCGGCTATTCGCGTTGACACATCGCGGCAGTTTTGCTCCGAAGCTTTGGTTGACTGCTGAAGCTCCTTAAATAGGAGTTGAAATATCGCCTCCACGCCGATAGAACTTACTCCCTGAATTGTTACGGTTGCGGTTGAATTCATAATCAAGTTTAAAAAGACCCTAACATACTTGAATACAACCTGTAAGAGTGCGTTTTTGTGGTCAGGGGTTTAACGAACAATCCAAACGAGCCTAATTCAACAGTTATGAGTTATCAGTTATCTCCGTTCATGGGTGACTGGTTACTATTCACTGGTTACGGATTGGCATTAGGCTGAATCTATTATTCCCAGTTTGTCGTTTGATTGTTCGCTTTCATAGATGTTATTTACACCACCACTCACAGTTTACAGGGTTCTACTCCCACCCAGCAGTTTACATCATGATTTTGCCCTTCTTCGGAGTTATTTCCGAGGTGATACCCGTTCATGCTCGCAAGCCAATTTTTGGTTATAAAGCGATCGCTTATTCCAGTTTGGCCATCAGCTTCTTGGGACTGATCGTTTGGGCGCACCATATGTTTACCAGTGGTATTCCTGGTTGGTTGCGGATGTTCTTCATGATTACCACCATGATTATTGCCGTACCTACTGGAATTAAGATTTTCAGTTGGTTGGGTACTATGTGGGGGGGCAAAATCCACCTGCGTACTGCTATGCTGTTCGCCATCGGTTTTGTCGGCACCTTTGTTATCGGCGGAATCAGTGGTGTTATGTTGGCGGCAGTACCCTTTGATATTCACGTCCACGATACTTATTTTGTGGTCGCCCACTTGCATTACGTGCTTTTTGGTGGTAGCGTTCTGGGCATTTATGCAGCGTTCTATCACTGGTTCCCCAAAATGACAGGGCGTATGTTGAACGAGTTTTGGGGACAAGTCCATTTTGCTCTCACAATTGTTGGTCTGAATCTGACTTTCTTACCCATGCATAAACTGGGAATGCTGGGCATGAACAGACGCGTCGCACAGTACGATCCCAAATTGACATTACTGAATGAAATCTGTACTTACGGTGCTTACATCCTGGCAGTTTCCACATTCCCCTTTATCATCAATGTGATTTGGAGTTGGATGTACGGACCAAAAGCAGGTAATAATCCCTGGAAGGCACTCACCTTAGAGTGGATGACGACCTCACCGCCAGCTATAGAAAATTTTGATAAGCCACCTGTCTTGGCTACTGGACCATATGACTATGGCTTGGAAAACCTCAACCAAAACCCATCCTTAAAAGATCCCGATCCCAATGAGTCTATGGGTCCTAGTTCGGTATTGCGTGCCGACCCTGATGAACCATATCCATCCATAGCTTCCAATCGGGAAGAAGGCTAATTAAAGTCACCCATTCTAAAGTCAAAAGTTAAAAGTAATGACTTATAACTGGTGATTTTGAACTTTAGATTTTGGATTTTAAATTTGATTGAAAATTTAAAATCCAAAATTTCATTCATAACAATCTATACCTAGAGCACAATGCAAAGCCAAACCATCGACCCAGCAAAGGCTGACCTCAATCATCATCATGCAGCAACCGTAGATGCTCATCATGAAGAACATCCAGACCATCGTGTATTTGGTTTGCTGATGTTTTTGGTTGCTGAAGGAATGATTTTTATGGGGTTGTTCGGAGCCTATTTAGCTTTCCGTTCTACACTACCTGTTTGGCCTCCTGAAGGTACACCGGAATTAGAACTTTTGTTACCTGGAGTTAACACGATTAACCTAATTGCTAGCAGTTTTGTTATTCACAATGCAGATTCCGCAATTAAAAAGAATAATGTGGCAGGAATGCAATTGTGGATGGGAATTACTGCTGCAATGGGTATTATCTTCTTAGTCGGGCAGGTGTATGAATATACCCACTTAGAATTTGGTCTGACCACCAATTTGTTTGCCAGCGCATTTTACGTATTAACTGGCTTCCACGGTTTACACGTGACTGTTGGTGTTTTGGCAATTCTTGCAGTATTGTGGCGATCGCGTACTAAAGGTCACTACTCCCGCAACGGAGTGCATATCATTGATTTGGTGCAAACAGCCCAGTTGATGGAAGAGGCTTATACTTATATGCGAGGGCAAGCCGAGGCGGGTAAGAAGTTCTTGTTTGTAGGCACAAAGCGTCAAGCAGCAGGGATTATTGCCCAAGAAGCTAGCCGTTGTGGTGCCCACTACATCAACCAACGTTGGTTGGGAGGAATGCTCACCAACTGGACGACAATCAAAACTCGTGTAGACCGCTTGAAGGACTTGGAACGCCGGGAAGAAAGTGGCGCTCTCGATTTACTACCCAAAAAAGAAGCTTCCATGCTACGTCGGGAAATGGCTAAGCTTCAAAAATATTTGGGTGGTATCAAAACCATGCGGAAAGTACCCGATGTAGTGGTTATTGTAGACCAACGGCGGGAATACAACGCAGTTCAGGAATGCCAAAAACTCTCGATTCCCATTGTGTCCATGTTAGATACTAACTGTGACCCAGATGTGGTAGATATTCCAATTCCAGCGAATGATGATGCTATCCGGTCAATTAAATTGATAGTAGGCAAACTCGCGGATGCCATATACGAAGGTCGTCACGGTCAATTGGATGTAGAAGAATACGAAGATTACGAAGGCGCTGAGGACGACTACGATTACGACGAAAGCGACACTGATTATGCTGACTCTTTGATTCCCGACGACGAAGACGACGAATAATCAATCTTTGCGATGAAGTATGAAGGTAAAAAAATGAACAATGAAAGTAACCCGTAGCGGGTTTTCCAACCAGCTAGCTGGTAAACCCATTGAGTCAAAAAATTTCATACTTCATACTTTTACGCACAGCCCTTAGGTAAGATAGAGATACTCAAAACCACTCCTAGCAAACACAACTATCAGTCAAGTAGGAATTGAGGCAACATGGCGGAAATATCTGCAAAAATCGTCCAAGAGCTACGGCAGAAAACTGGTGCCGGCATGATGGACTGCAAAAAGGCACTACAACAAACTGATGGTGATATCGAAAAAGCCATCGAGTGGCTGCGACAAAAAGGCATCGCCAAAGCCGAGAAGGGAGCAGGACGGATTGCGGCAGAAGGTCTAGTGGACAACTACATTCAACCTGGTGGTCAGGTTGGTGTGGTCATAGAGGTCAACTGCCAAACTGATTTTGTTGCCCGTAATGATTCATTCAAAGCCCTGGTTCAGAACTTGGCAAAACAAGCAGCGACTGCTGACAGTGTTGAGTCTTTGTTAACTCAACCCTACATTCAAGATGAAAGTATCAAGGTCGAAGATTTTCTCAAGCAAACCATCGCCCAACTGGGTGAAAACATTCAGGTTCGCCGCTTTAGCAAATTTGCTCTGGCAGAAGGCACTCAGGGAGTCATAGACAGTTACATTCACACCGGCGGTCGAGTCGGTGTGTTGGTGGAATTGACCAGCCAGAGTGAATCAGCGGCAGCAACCGAGCAGCTTCAAGCCCTGGCACGCAATGTCGCCATGCAAATAGCGGCTTGCCCAAACGTTGAATATGTCAACGTAGACGAAATTCCCGGTGATGTTGTCCAAAAGGAAAAGAACATCGAAATGGGACGGGATGACTTGGGCAACAAACCGCAAAACATTAA
The DNA here is from genome assembly GCF_054684315.1 of Scytonema sp. NUACC21. NCBI lineage: Bacteria > Bacillati > Cyanobacteriota > Cyanophyceae > Nostocales > Scytonemataceae > Scytonema > Scytonema sp. NUACC21. Next base: position 14,547 of record NZ_BAAFZH010000019.1, read on the forward strand.
GGAAAAGATCGTTCAGGGACGAATTGAAAAACGCGAATTTTGGATGGTAGAACCAGAGATGGCATTCTGCGATTTAAAGGGAGACATGGATTTAGCTGAAGCGTGTCTCAAACATATTTTCAAATATGTCATGGAAACCTGTGCCGAAGACATGGAATTTTTTAACCAGCGTATCGATAATACCGTACTAGCAACGGCAGATAATATTATTAATAATGAATTTGAACGTGTAACTTACACAGAAGCCATCAAGTTATTAGAGAAAGCTGACGTTAAGTTTGAATATCCAGTCAGTTGGGGTTTAGACTTACAATCAGAGCACGAACGCTATCTTTCCGAACAGCTTTTCAAAAAACCCACCATCGTCACCAATTACCCAGCGCAAATCAAAGCTTTCTATATGCGCTTGGACGAAGATGAAAAAACCGTTGCTGCAATGGATATCCTTGCACCCAAAATTGGTGAAATCATCGGTGGTTCTCAAAGAGAAGAACGTTTGGATGTTCTTGAACGTCGCATTCAAGCCCAAGGAATGAAACCAGAAGACTTGTGGTGGTATCTGGATTTGCGCCGCTTTGGTACTGTTCCACACGCGGGTTTTGGACTTGGTTTTGAAAGACTCGTGCAATTTATGACAGGTATGGGAAATATCAGAGATGTGATTCCCTTCCCACGCACACCTGAAAGCGCTGAGTTTTAGTAAGTATCTCTTCATCTTGTGGAACGGGCAGGGATGCCCGTTCTATAAACTTTTCTAAAATCAGACTATAGAATATTTTTGAACCACGAAGGCGCAAAGGACACAAAGAAAAGTTTAAGTGTTCTATTATTTTTTGTAGAAACGCTTCCAACAGACTTTTGTAGGGTGGGCACTGCCCACCGTTTGCTGTTGTGCCCCATAGTACCTACAAAAATTGATAATTTTAGAGCAGAAAAGGAGTAGCTATAGGGTCAATCCGTTCTTTATCTCCTCTCTTTCCAGACGACACAACCTAACCTGTTGAATAATTTTTGCCCCCATTTTTTTGTAAAAATTGACTGCTGGTTCATTATTTTCTCTAACTATCCAATCAATTCTTGCACCTCCTAAATTTTCATTTATTCGACACAAATGATTTATCAAAGCTGTCCCAACTCCACAATTGCGATATTCAGTTTTAATGTATAAATCATCCAACCAAATTCCGGGCTTAGCAAGAAAGGTAGAATAGATTTGGTGATAGCTTGCAAATCCAATTACATTTTCATCAATTTCAGCCAACAAAATAAACGCAAGAGGTTTCTGACAAAATATTGTATCTTCTAGTTTCTGAGGTGTTGCTTCCAAAGAATCGAGACATCCATCAAACTCAGCCTTGAGTAAAATAAGCTCCATAATAGTTGAAAGATCGTCTTTTTTAGCGTGTCTGATTACAAGCTTTTCTTCATTCATATAGCAGTCCTATCTAAATGGTAAAATTATTAACCGCCAAGACGAGCCAGTGCGTTGCGGTGAACCCAGAGAAAGTAGGCGGGTTTCCCCCGTTGTAGTACCTGGCGTCGCCAAGAGCACCAAGAAAAGAGATTTGAAATTGGTAAATAAGTCGGTGTGAATAAACAGAAATACGTTACAAAATGTAAATGTATGTGAAACTCTTACGAATGACCAATGACAAATGACTAAGGACGACCCTTACCAGTTACGTTTTT
>NZ_BAAFZH010000020.1:0-16912 GCF_054684315.1 Scytonema sp. NUACC21
AGGGTTAAAACCTGACTACTGGGAACCAGCTCCCCATCCGGATCTATCTCCCCGGCAAAAATTCTTACGTGCCGAGTGGTGGACTTGACTAACATTGGATTGTCCATGGATCTGTTCAGTCGTTAACGTCGATCTCGCTCTCACTCATTCTAAACGCAATCTCTCACCAGACGCGATATCTCTGGCGCGATCGTTTGGAGGAAAATGTTTTCATCTCTGGTGGAACCACACTTGGAACGATATCGGTCTGACGATCTTGCCAATACACCCTATCAAGCTTTTCGGCACCTGCCTGGTTTACAAGTAACTCAAGTTAAAAACTCGCTTGGAATAACTTGGAATCATTTGAGATGTATCAATCTTGTCATATAGAACCAAAGTTTTCTCTCAAATACCTGGCTCATTTAAGTCCCTCATTTGCGTTAAATGAAAAAATTGTACCTTTAGTTATTTAGTTAATTCTACGTAATTCACACCCACCAATGTTTGGCTTTTATTAGATAGAAAATCTTCAGCGGAATTACTTACGTGGTACCACCACCAATGCAGTAAAAAGGCAAACTGTTATTGACGTTTAGATAAAGTTGATGTAAAAACCTTTAAAAAGATAGAACTACTTCTTACAGAAACTTTATTGTATAGAATCGTAAAAACTGAATAATAGTTTATGGTCTCCTTAAACCATAGCTAGGGTAAAAACCAAAAAAACCAAACAGAAAAAGTCAAGCTGGAAAATACACAGGAGAGGGAAATGCAAAATCAAGTTTGTTAAAACACAACGCTTGTTAATTCAATCACTTTGGATGTCAAAAAAATTATAAAGAATACTTGCTTCCAATAAGCACTCCTCAACCAAATAACCAACTAGTGAAGGACTCCTAAAATCTATGAACTCCAAAGCATTACCACGCCAAGTAAATAATATCGATGTAGGTGTTTATGAGTGCGAAATACATCTCAAATTCCGTTTGATTGAGGAAAAAAGCCTATTGGGCGATCGCGAGCAGCTTTTACAAGTTCTACTGGATGCTTTAACCGAAGGTTCTGACGACTTTCTAGAAACTCTACAAGCCTCTGTTAAGGCGCAGGAAGTATCTGAGTTAAAAGCCTCTCCACAAATGCGACGCCAACTCATGCGCTTACGCAACGTTGCTGACGTGAGTCAATAGCCAACAGTTAGCATCTGATGTAGTGGCTCATCGTAACTCGGGTGTAGAAAGGTGAATTTTTTAACTTTGCCACTAAGTTTATTTGTTCTCGCAATGACTTGGCTTATTTTATTTACCCCTACCAACCTTAGTACTAGAGTTTGCAGTAGCTCTCATCCTTAGCACTACTTAAACGCATGGGTGTCTACTTCGACTAAGTAAGCTATTATCCGCACTTCTCTCGCGGCATTATGTTTCCAATAATTTAAATTTCAGGGTAAGAATTTCTACCAAAAATTAAGAGTCAAAAGTCATTAGTCATTAGTCAACAATCCTTGACTAATGACTAATGACTTTTGACTAATGACTAATAACTACTTTGCCAAACCATGTTCTAGAGCAAAACGAACCAATTCTGTACGGCTATTGGTACCCGTCTTACTAAATAAGCGACTAACATATTTTTCTACATTTCTCACACTCGTCTCTAAACGACGAGCAATTTCTTTATTCATTAACCATTCCCAGTTTGCCATATGGTCTGGCGCGATAAAAGCCCCAACCTAAGATTCCGAAAGCGACCAGCACAATTGTGGCAATGATAGGTGTTTCTGATGAAGTAAACATTTTTTTCCTATTGCTTCTGAAACCGAGCCTGAATGAGCCAGTTGTTTATAGATAATAATTTATAACGTTGTTGGGGCAACAGATGACAAACAGATGTAACGGACGGGAATAAGACCTGGCGCAAGAGCAGCACGGGAAGTGTCACCATGAATACTCTTTGCTCCATCACGCTCGGTCATTTATGTATGATATTATACTATAATTTGCAAGCGGGCATTATTTATATTTTTGTCAAGTCACTTTTCAAAAATGTAACTCCTACGATAAATGAAATCGCGGGACGCGGTAGCTAAATTTTGTTGATTTTTTATTTTTTTGGTGCAAAATTATTGAAACTACTGAGTTAAAAGTTATTTATCAACAATTTTACAAATTGAAATAATACTTAAAAATTCTTTATACTTGGACTGCATCAAACTCTGGAGTACAACAACTGAAACTGGTCTACTAAAATTCGGATTTGAGCGTATTTATATTGTTTTGATGTCTAATACCCTAACTACAATCTTGCTTTTAAAAGCATCTTCTTCAAAAAGTGTATTTATTTATACTTTATTATTGTTGATTTTTTTTTAAATACTTGAAATCCTCTTTGGGTCAACTATAGCAGTCTCTATAATAAATAAGGGTAGTGGTTATAAAGATAAAAAGAATACATGAATGGGGTTAATCTGTGAGCAAACAACTTTCTATCAAAAGAAAGTTTAGGTATTTATACTTTTATGTACTAATATAAAATAAAAGATAAAAAGTAACGTTAAGTAAAGTTCGGCTAAATTGCACCAGACCAAAGAGGAAATGCCAACGGAGCGTTTGTTTAGCTCAAAGGATGTCCTTCTTAGGCTCTAAAAAGCAAAGCCTTTTTAAATTGAATAAAAGAGGAAAATAAGGGAGTGAATTGGCAAACCCCTACACAAAACAATCGACGCTACGATCCTCATGCGATCGCCCGTTCCTACCGCTACCGTCCCTGGCTCGTTTGGGGACGGGCAGTGACAATTATCTGGTCTTTTGCGTGGTTTATCCTGAGTCTTAAGTGGGATGAATGGCAAAATCAAGAGGAGCAAAACAAGTTGAAAAGAGCTTCTGAGTTGCGGCAGCTGCTTACCCGCCTCGGACCAACTTTTATTAAAGTAGGTCAAGCTCTTTCAACGCGACCAGACCTCATACGCAAAGACTACTTAGATGAGCTGGTGAAGTTACAAGACCAGTTACCGCCATTTGATAATGCGATCGCTTATCAAATTATCGAGAGTCAACTAGAGCGCTCGGTAGATGAAATCTTTAGTGAGTTATCTCCAAATCCCGTAGCAGCAGCTAGTTTGGGACAAGTTTATCGAGGTCGTTTGATAAGCGGAGAAGAAGTGGCGGTGAAGGTACAACGTCCAAATCTACGCCCAAGACTTTCGCTAGACTTATATCTTATGCGTTGGGCAGCAGGATGGATAAGCCCTTGGCTACCCCTCAACCTCGGTCACGACCTCACAATGATTGTGGACGAGTTTGGCACAAAGTTGTTTGAGGAGATTGAGTATCTCAACGAAGCCCGCAACGCAGAAAAATGTATTAATCGGGCGGGTATGAAGGTTGTAGAAAGTTCGCTTAGTGTCAGAGACAGTACGGACGTTATTCACAAAGCAAATTTTAAGGGCGACGTATTCCTATTCTCTCGCTTTAGGGCAACTTTGCCAAGTTTAGGTTTCTTCTTGCACCAAAGTCGTTTAAAATTCGGGATCGATAAGTGTTTGCTTCTCTACACAGTATGGTTTTCTCTCCACAACTACTGACCCTGACCCGTTACCTGATTGGGGAATTCGATAATCGGGAACAAGCTCTTGCAGAACCTGCTTGGTATGTTCACTTGCGCTTGTGGCACAGACCAGTTCCTCTTTTTCAGGAGGACAGTTTTACCTTATTTGCCGAGCAAGCAAACATTGTCAATTTAGATAAACCTTATCGGCAAAGAATTTTGCGGCTTATAGAACCATCAGACCCCAATGCCCCTATCAAAGGGCAATACTATATGCCCAAAAACCCCCTCGCTTTACTGGGCGCGGGTTGCAACCCTGATATACTGAACACCCTAACTCTTGACCAACTTGAATTGCTACCCAGTTGCGTTCTTTATGTGTCTCAAGAAGCATTAGCCTCTGACGGCTATAGGTTTGTCGCTACACCACCAACCAATACTCGTTGTAGTTTTACTTACGGTGGAAATACCATACAAGTCTCTCTAGGCTTCGAGTCTACTCAGGATAAATTTATGAGTTATGACAAAGGTATCGATCCTATCACTGGAAAAGCGACTTGGGGTGCAATTTTAGGACCTTATCGTTACACTAAACGACATCAGTTCTAGGTTTTTCAGTCCTCTTCTTAACTAGCAATGCTACGGGGTACACCCTCTAAAGCTTCCTCCTCTGTTTCAAAAATTTCAAAAACCGTATCCATCATAGTGACTTCAAAAACTAGTTTGGCTTCTGGATGAACATTACAGATACGAAAACTGCCTTTTACTTTATCAGCATCCCGCATTCCGGCAACCAAGGAGGTTAGACCGGAACTATCAATGAAATTGACTTGACCAAGATTAACTACCACATGACGGCTGAGTTTGGAAATACACTCTTGTAACTTTAGGCGAAATTGCCAAGCTGTGGTAATATCTAACCTCCCAGCTGGTGTTAAAACGATAACTGTATTCCCATCCTGGGTTGTATAAGTTTTTTGGTCGATATAAATCACTGAATCTCCTTTTATCACTCCTTAAAAATCCCCTCAAAATCAACTAAAGTGGACTGTCGATCGCTTAGCATGATATTCAATAGCTACAGATGCTATTGTCTCTATTGTTGCTAAGTGCTTCCCTTTAGTAGTTTAACTCACACTTAAAAGGAGTGTAGAGGCTATGCTAATTTATCGCAGAAGGAAACAGGGAATAGGGAACAGGAAGAAACGACCTGTTTAGAGTTCCCACAGTTCTATTAATTGGAAGTTATAGACCCCTACTTCTGTAAGTAGTTTGTTTGAATTAAGGAATTTACTGTTCCCCGTTCCCCGTTCCCTTGTCATACGAATTACGAATATGAATTACAATTTTTGACCGGGTACCCAATTTACCCAATCTTGCGGTTTCAAAAAGATTTCGTACAACTCGGCTTCAGGGGAATTTGGTTCCGGTTGGTAGCCGTATTCCCACCTTACAAGAGGAGGTAGGGACATCAGAATTGATTCACTACTAGATGTACGCTCTGACATTTATAGTTTGGGAGTACTGATGTATGAAATGCTTACGGGAAAGCACCCGTTTAGCACCAAAGCTCAGTCTTTTGGCAACTGGTATCAAGCCCACCGATTTCAACCTCCGCCACCATTTGAGGAAATGATTCCTCAGGTAAAAATCCCATCAGAATTAAAAAAATTGGTGATGAATTGTCTGGCTAAAGAAATCAGTGCTCGTCCCAATGATATCAGTCAGATATTAGAGACTCTAGAGAAGATCCAACGCATTATCAATAATGACATAGATAAAGATAAAAGCTCTAAATATGCTTCTCCAGTACAACTAGTACCCATAACATCGTTATCAGAAAAAGCTTGTTTGGAGAAAACATGGCCTAAAAATAAACCAATAGGACATATTTGTTTTCCTCATCTACTGCACACTCAATATGGTAGTATACCAACATTCTGGGCAATGCTACCCAAAAAAGAAATAACAAAATTCTTAAACGAAATAAACGGTACTGAATTTATTTATTCTCAAGATTTACATCCTTTGCTATTGTGGGTCACAGCATTATGCGATAGTAAATTTGGTCTAACGCGTTGGTTATCTTATTTTTTAGATTTGAAGGATAGTAAAGGACAAAAAATAGTACAGCTTTTAGCAGATACAGGCTATTATCATCTACTATTTTTTGCTTTGGAAGAGCCATCTGTCTGTGCTCATGTTTTGACTTTAAATATCAGTGCTTCACAACGCGAAAACTTAATAGATTGCCTAAATAATAATCAAAAATTGAATTCTACATTTTCTCAAGAAAACAAACAAAAACTAAAATCAAAATATGAAAAAATGAAGCCTGAAATAATACAAAGTCTGGTAGTTCATAGAAAACAAAAAAAAACAACTGTAAAAAAATGGATATTTAAACTATTCGATAAATTTTTGAATTGTTTAGTATGGAATTAGAAAAAATAATGATTTTAATTTGGTAATGTCCTTTGTTTAGTCTTTTTTGGAGGTTGTAAGAATGAGTAAAAACGCCTTTGCATCTCCAACCAGTGAAAGGTTGCTTGCCAATCGCTATCAATTAAAACAATTTATTGGTAGGGGAGGCATGGGAGAAGTATTCTTAGCAGATGATATTTTGCTAGGGGGAATTCCAGTTGCTATCAAGTTCTTGTCTCAAACTGTAGAAGATCCAAAAATGGAGCAGGACTTTGCTCGTGAAGCTCGTATTTGTGCAGCTTTAAGCCAAAAAAGTATACATATTGTACGAGTCACAGATTATGGGGTAAGTAGAAACGGTAAGCCCTTCTATGTCATGGAGTATTTATCTGGTAAAACTTTAAAAGACTTAATTCCCATGTCCTTGCCAATATTTCTTTCTCTCTGCCGTCAAATTTGTTTGGGCTTGCAGTGTGCTCATAATGGCATGGAAATTGATGGCAAAATTTACCCTTTGGTACATCGAGATATTAAGCCAGCGAATGTACTAGTTCTCCCAGATACAATATTAGGTCAGTTGGTAAAAATTTTAGATTTTGGTATTGCTAAATTTGTAAATTATTCAAGTTCAGTGCTGACAACCAGTAAGGAGTTTCATGGCACTTTACCTTACTGTTCTCCCGAACAACTAGATGTTGATGAATTAGATAATCGTTCTGATATCTATAGCTTGGGAGTGCTCGCAAAAGTTGCCCAGTTCCATCCATTCCTGGTAAATAAACAAACAACGGTAATTCTGGCTGTAACCGTTTGGGAGTCAGAAAACATGGCTTTAGTTGTACTTTTATGGCAGTCATTGGTCAAGAGTCAATGGTCAATGGTCAATGGTCATTTGTCATTTAAAAGACGCAGGACACTCGTACAAAGAATTTTAATAAGAACCTTTACGCAATAGTTGAGAAATTTCCGAATGACAATGTTCTGTCAATTCTGTTACGACAGTTTTTGCTTTTTTTCCTTGGTATTTTTCTTTGTGAGAGGATTTGATCCAATAAGGGTGACCAATGAGTACGGCAACACGACGATAGATAATTAGGGGATGCCAACCTGCTCGATCGAACAAAGGTTCTGAAGGATCGAACAAACTTAATAGTCGCAGAGGGACGGCAGATGTGTTAACTTCTTCAAGGGATGCTATTGCTATTGGCAAAATTGCCAAGTCTGGCACTTGCACTCGCAATGCCAGATGGGCAAAACCTCTCTGAAATTCTCCTATTCTATTTGGTTGGGTAAATTTCACCATTGGTTCTGTCCCCTCGGGAAACACTCCTACCATTTGCTTGGATTGCAACAAAATCTGCGACTGCTGAAAAAAGCTTTGCTGACGTTGTTGATTTGCCTCTAGAGGAAAACATCCCAATTGCCCCGTCACAATCTCCCGCATGATTGGGACTTGTCCCATGTAGTGATGGCAAGCAAAGCGGATTGGGTTTGATACTGCTGCCATTAGGATTGGTGCATCCATAAAGCTGCGGTGATTGCTCACTACTAACACACTGGCATCTTGAGGAATGCGATCCTCGTAGTAGCGAAATATTTTCGTTGATAGCGCCGCCAGTAAGCAACGAGAAATCTCAAGGGGGCTCTTCATCTTTACACTCTTCGCAGCTTATCTTCATTATTTTTTTACATTTCTTAACTACTAAGGACGACTGTCTTAAGGTAGAAATGCCAGATAGAGAACATCAAGAAAAATCTTTAATAGAAAAGGAGTTCATACCTTCAACCCATGAAATATCATAAAAAATTTCTACAGATTCTTAGTAAATTCTCTCTCTTTTTTGTAGGGATTAACTGAGTTTCTACCTAATTATTAAACCATCCCAAACAAAGGAGATTTGCTATTATTAAGATATAAGTTGAAAATCTAATGGTTATGTTATATAATTGCGTGGTTTTGCCATGAGAAGTAAGATAGAAAACATATTTAACAGTTCGTTTTTTACTCTGCATGAATCAAGTGAATAAAACAGAAAAGACGTTTGCACTAACAACACCGCTATATTATGTGAACGATTTACCCCACATTGGCAGCGCTTATACAACGATGGCAGCAGATGTGGTAGCAAGATTTCAGAGACTATTAGGGCGTCGAGTCCTACTGATTACAGGTACAGACGAACACGGACAAAAAATTCAGCGGACAGCAGAGAGTAAAGGGCAACCGCCCCAAAGCTTTTGCGATGAAATGTCTGCTGGTTTTGTTTCTTTGTGGAAATTGCTCGATATTCAATACGATCGCTTTATTCGTACAACCTCACCTCGCCACGAACTCATCGTCAAAGAATTTTTCCAAAGAGTGTGGGATGCGGGTGACATCTATCAAGGACAACAAAAAGGCTGGTACTGCGTATCCGTTTACAAATGTTTAAGAAAATTTTTAACACTTTATTCAGCACTTCTTTGCAAACTTGTTTTGCTTTCTTTGAAAGAGCATAATCGCCTATTGATTTGAGAAACAGTAAATTATGATGATAAGGTTATAGTTTAAGCTATTGGAGCCACATTCGATACAAGTTCATCCAGCGTTCTTCGGGTCAGTTATATTTGAGAGAGATGCTCATCCCCTCTCTGCCAGATCCCCGTTTATCTTCAAATAGGTTTGGAATCAACCCGTGCGCTATAAAATCTAACCCATGTCATTTTTGAGAAGATTTCCTTGGGTTTCCCTCTCTCTACTGCTGCTTACTTATGCTACCTACGGCTGGTGGATGGCCAAAGCCAACCTTCACGTGCTTGTATGGCCTGTGGCTTTTATGGCTGCTTTTCTTTTAGCAGCAGCTTTAACGACTCCCATGACTAGAATTGCAAAATACTCCTTTGTCATATTCAAGTCAAATATTAGGTCTTTTAGCGTTACCGTCTTAGCCGCTTTCTTGTTCTTTTTGATGCTTGCCTGGTTTCGCCTATTTCTAGATACCTTAGTTCTTGTTGCTGCTTGTATCTTGACAAGAATAGATTTTCAAACCGCTGGTTTTAGTGAAGAACAAACCTTTTGGGTTATATCTTTTCTATCCTGGATAGGTTTGGGTTCCGGTTTCTTAGTTTATAGGTTAACCTCATTCACAATCTTCCACTTAAATTAAGTGAAATGCTCCAATTGTAGGGTGGGCACTGTCCACCACCATACACTCCTTCCCATTACTAAAATTACCTATTTTCCTTCCTCTTCTCTGGACGAGGTGCGGTTCTTCACTTAGGTATTCTTTGAGGGGCACAGAAATAAAAAGGCGGGCAATGCCCACCCTACGTCACTCAAATTGTAAAGTAAGCAGTATTTTTCTTAAAACAAAACCACAAATTTGTTATGACGCAACAGCAGTTGCCTCAGCGGTCTCAGTTACCTCAGCCGCAGGGTAAACGCTAACTTTCTTGCGAGTTTTGCCCTTACGTTCAAAAGTCACTACACCATCAACTAAGGCAAACAGAGTGTCATCACTGCCTATGCCAACGTTGTTACCAGGGTGAAACTTGGTGCCGCGCTGACGTACAAGGATATTTCCCGCACGAACAACTTGACCGCCATAGCGCTTAACACCTAATCGTTGAGCATTAGAGTCACGACCGTTGCGTGTACTACCTGTTCCTTTCTTATGAGCCATGATTTCCTCTTGTGTCTCTTTTTCGATCTATTCAGCAGCTGAATTCCCAACAACGGGGATCTCAGCCTCTTACGCTTCAGTTGTCGTAGATGGTTCTATAGTATCAACTACAGCCTATGATTCTTCAGCACCAGTCAAGTGGCTTCGCTTCAATTCGTAAGTACCCTCAATGAATTAATGATTAATTCATTCGTCATTCAGGAATTTTTCATTACGAATTACGAATTATTCTGTCACTGGTGCTTCTGGTGGTTGGACAGTTTCGGCAGGTTCCGCGCTAACTGCTGTACTCGCTTGAGCTTCAGTTGCTACAGTTTCTTCTGAAGAAAGTACCGAACCATTCAGGCTGATGGAGTCAATCATTAATCTGGTGATTTCCTGGCGGTGTCCCCGCTTTTTGCGGGTTTTCTTCTTCGGTTTCATTTTATACACCAGGACGCCTCAGCCAAAATGTCCATGCCTCGTTCTAATGCACGACGTGCGTTTTCGTTGTATATAATGCGCTTTGCCATATTAGTCCTTTGCCTTTTGTCCTTTGCCTTTTGTCTTTATGTCTTTTGTCCTTTGTCTTTTGTCATTTGTGTTGTACTAATGACCAAGACCAATGACCAATGACTAATGACCAATAACTATGAAACGATTGCTAGAATATCTTTTTCAGAAAGGAGTACGTACTCGTCAGTACCCAGCTTGATGTCGGTACCTGCGTACTTAGAGTAAAGGACTTTGTCTCCTACTTTGACATCCAATGGCTGACGGCTGCCATCGTCCTTGAGTTTGCCTTCACCAACTGCAACAACTTCGCCTACTTGGGGCTTTTCTTTTGCAGTGTCGGGCAAATACAGACCACCAGCGGTCTTTTCTTCTGATGCACTGACTTTGACGAATACACGCTCGCCTAGAGGTTTAACTGTAGAAACGCTAAGAGATACTGCTGCCATACCATTTTCTCCAAAGTTAGCACTCTCGACTTCTGAGTGCTAATTTACCGAACGATAGCACATAAAGGCAAGATTTTCTGTTGTACGGGTTCCCGAACTTTATTTTTCCAGCACTTAAGTATTAATACTCAATTATTTCTAACTTTCGGGTTTTTTTCCGTAAGTAACGAATATTGGTATATGGGTAAATTGGTTTGCAAAGCTGGGAAATTGTTATAGAACAGTAATCAGGAGCTGCGAATTGAGTAACAATACAGTGATTGAGTCCAGCATTCAAATACCAACAACCACTAAACCACCACCAACGAAAAAAGCCCTATGTAATTCTCTAGAAACATTAGAAACTGTCAAATCGAAAGCTGAAATTTTTAAGAATGGCGAGATGACAGTTACTAAAGCCTGTTATGAAGCAAAAACCACGGCTCTTGCAAGTTTTTTGTTTTAGACTGATAATAGAGGATTACTCGGATAGGCTGTGGTATCACACCGCAAACCCTGACGTAATTGTGCGGACTATACAAGAAAGCAAATAACGTAGAAGAATATGCATTTTTGACCCATCCTTTGCCCGAGACTTCTCTAATAGTTCTGGTGAACTTCTGATAAAAGCTTAATATCCTCAAGGATATGGCACAGCAGTAAGTCCATGAAAGTGCGGGTTATCCATTTTTTGGGAGCATCTTAGGAGTAACACTTACTTGGTTATTCTGAACAATTATTATTTATTGAGTGTTTTTTAACCCGCAACTTTCAAAGCGATATATAATAACGCATTATGATTACTACTGCTCTACGTATCCTCACTAGACTTTCGCCGTTGGTTAACTAATTTCTTGAAAGTGATCCCCACTTTTGAGACTTCCACGAACAAAGTCAAGTTAGGTAGGAAAAAGCACAACACCGACCTATTCCACCGGAGAGGATGACTATTCAAGACCTTGATGGATCAAGCGCGACAAGTGCCACTGCTATGAAAGAACCCAGCATGAAAGATCACAAACGACTTCTACTAATTGATGATGACCCCAACCTAATTTTGCTGGTGAAGGATTATTTGGAATTCCGGGGTTATGAAGTCATCACCGCCGAAAATGGTCGCGAAGCACTGGAAATTTTGGAGCAGGATATTCCAGACATGATCATTTGCGACGTGATGATGCCGGAAATGGACGGATATACTTTTGTAGAACAAGTCCGGGGCACATTTGCCTTGGGAATTGCTACATGATGGCAGTGAGTTTTTAATCGCACGCCGGGATATTTCTGTATTACCAGTGCGTTCTGTGCAGCAGCGTCAAACCCAAGTGATTGGTGTGCAAAATCGTCCGTTGCGGTTGTTGTTTATGGCAACTTCGCCAGAAGATCCGAGAGTTCCCCCCTTGGGATTTGAGCGAGAAGAAGCGAACATTTTGCAAGCAACCAAGGATCGGCCTTTGGCGTTAATTGTTGAGGAAAGCGGTTCGGTTGCAGAGTTAGACAATTTGGTGAAATCCTACCCAGATAATTATTTTGATGTCTTTCACCTCACAGGACACGGCATAATTTATACCCAAAAAGATTACTCCAATTTGCTACCACAACAGGCAACCCTACCAGATAATACTCCCTGCTTTATCACTGAGGATGAAGTGGGGAATTTGCAACTAACCACCGTCAATGACTTAGCCAAAGCCTTTCGCGGACGCTGGCCCCGTGTAACTTTTCTTTCAGGCTGCCATACGGGACAGGTTCCTAACAAAGGGACAGTACCCTCAATGGCGCAAGCATTGGTGAAGGCGGGGGCAGGTATCGTTTTAGGCTGGGCGCGTCCTGTGTATGACCGCACGGGTATTGTGGCAGCCCAGGCACTTTATCAAGCTTTGGCAACGGGGGCGACTGTGGAAGCTGCTGTGAAAGCGGCGCAGCTGGAGATGATTGATAAGAAATGCAGCGACTGGCATTTGTTGCGGGTGTATCGGGATACGCGTCCCATCGCAGAACTGGTGACACCGCTGAGAACAAAAAATCGTGAAAAGCTGAAGTTTACAGTTCCAGAGCAAGAATTTCTCGATGAGCACAATCAAATTAAAGTTGCCAGTCGGTTTGAATTTGTAGGACGCAGACGACCTTTGCAACGCTGTCTGAGGGCTTTGCGGGAAACAAGCGACCAAATCGGCGTGTTTATTGCTGGGATGGGAGGACTGGGCAAAAGTACTCTGGCGGCACGGTTATGTACGCGGGTTGAGGCGCAGCGTCCTAACTTTGCACGGGTGGTGTTGATTGGGCCTTTGGATGAAAGGGGTTTGCTGAATAAGCTTTCTAGTAAGTATGAACGGTTTGCTAATGTCCCTGCACTGTTGAATGAACCAAAGGTAACACTTAAAGGGCGGTTGCAAAACTTTTTTGAGGCGATCGAACAAGAGCACAACCAACCTTTGCTGCTGGTGCTGGATGATTTTGAGCAGAACATCCCCACAGCGAATCTTGAAGATGGCTCACTGCTCTTAACGGCTCAAGCTTACGAGATTTTAGCAGCGATTTGTGCGGCATTAGAGGAGAACAAGGGAGAAAGTCGGCTGATTGTTACCTGTCGCTATTTAAAGGAAGATACTTTACCACCTCACCACCTGCATTTGGAATCTTTGGCGGGGATGAGCCGCAGTGATATTGATAAAATATGCTTTTCTTTAGATCGGGAAGTTAGACAGACCTTAAGAACTCAGCGGATTGTCAAGATTGCTGATGGTAATCCCCGCTTGCTGAAGTGGCTGTTAGAAGTGATTCAGCAGCCAGGACTAGCAGCGGATGAATTACTGAATCGTTTGGAGGCAACTGAACAGAAATTCCGCGAGAATATCTTGGCACAAACCCTGCTTGATGCTTTGGAACCGGACGAACAAAAGTTGCTTGCACGGTTGAGTGTGTTAGGCCAGGGTAGGCTGCCTAACTATTCCTACTGAACTACGTCATCTAGGTGGTTGGGTCTAGAATCCGCTTGCTACTCATGACGACTACAGAGGAGTACACGAAAGTGAACGATGAAAAACGGGTAATTACTACGTTTTACTACGTTTTATCGACTACTCATTAAACAACTCAAACCCATTCATCACAATCCTCAAATTTACCAATTAGTGCAAGAGCGGTTTCACAGAGAAGCAGCGATTTTAGAAGACTTGGGTGGAAGCAGCGAGCAAATTCCCACCTTATATGCTTATTTCCAGTTAGATGAACAATTTTACTTAGTTCAAGAATATATTGAAGGCGATACGCTAACAGCTAAAGTCAGACAGCAAGGTGTATTGAATGAAAGCAGCGTTCGGGAGATTTTAGCAAGTTTATTAACCGTTCTGGAGTACGTACACTCAAAGCATATAGTCCACCGCGATATCAAACCCGATAACATTATTTTGCGACATCGGGATGGCAAACCCGTAATGATTGATTTTGGGGCGGTTCGGGAAACAATGAGTACTGTAGTGAATTCCCAAGGCAACCCGACAAGCTCTATAAGTACCAACACCTGCACTGACTCCTGAGACAATAAACGATTATTCCTGGCTTTCTCAAAGAGAAGTCACAGATGCAGATTTGGAGGGTAAAGATGGTTTTGAATTAGATATTATGCGAAATACAATTTTTGCACGTCACGGTCGCCGATTTAAAACTTTTGGTTTGCAAAACTACTTTGATGCACAGCCGTGGTACCAGCCGAAGTATTTACCAGATGAATTTCCCAACGAGTTGCTATCAAATTTAGAGCGGTGGAATGTAGAGTATATCAACAAATATCAAGAACGTCATAATCGAAGATATTTTAGATAATAAATTAAATAAGCCGTTATATATAAACTTAATTCCCTCCCCTTGATAAGGGGAGGGTTAGGGTGGGGTAAAGCTGCTAAAAGGGGTGAAACAAGAAATTCAATTCCCTCCTTATCCGTTAACTACCTCTCCACCATTGGGATGTAGAACTTGACCGGAGAAATAAGAACTATCATCAGATGCTAAAAAGACATAACTGGGAGCAACTTCTTCAGGTTGTCCGGGTCTTTGCATGGGAACCTGTTTGCCGAAACTTGCCACTTTATCTTCTGGGAAAGTTGAAGGTATCAAAGGTGTCCAAATGGGACCTGGGGCTACGCCATTAACACGGATTCCCTTTTCTACTAAACTTTGAGATAGGGAACGAGTAAAGGCAACGATCGCTCCTTTTGTGGAGGAGTAATCTAACAATTGTTGGTTACCTTTATAGGCTGTCACCGATGTTGTGTTGATAATAGCGCTACCTTCTTTAAGGTGCTTCAGCGCTGCTTTTGTCATGAAAAACATTGAGAAAATATTAGTGCGGAAAGTCCGCTCTAATTGTTCTTTAGTGATATCCTCAATGCTTTGTTGTGGATGTTGTTCAGCGGCGTTGTTCACGAGAATATCAAGTTTGCCCAAAGCATCAACTGTTTGCTGTACAGCTTGCTGACAAAAAGTTTCATCACCAATATCACCTGCTATAGTAAAAGCACGGCTTCCCTGTGCTTCCACGAGGTGTTTTGTTTCTTTAGCATCATCGTGTTCTTTCAGGTAAACAATAGCCACATCTGCTCCTTCTTTAGCATATGCGATGGCTACTGCACGACCAATACCATAAACTCTCATCTTTTCACCCTGGCTTGATGGCTGGGGTTTTGCCATTGCAAACTTCACCAACTGCTTTACGGAGGTAATGACAAGGCAGAAGGCAGGCGATAGCAAAGCGCTCTGTATAGCGGCAGATCGCTACAACCTACATTCCTTTTACAATTGTCCACAGGATAAAAACAAAAAACTTATTGGGACAAACCTTCCAACCGTAGAAAATGCACTTTTCCTGATGCTTCTCCCGCCATAAATGTCACGCCATCGGGAGCAATAGCACAAGATAGCAATTCTCCATCTCCGCTAAAATTTGCTACAACTGAACCACTCTGGATCTCCCAAACTTTTAAAGTGCGATCGCGAGAAACAGAAATTGCTAAATTTTTATAAATCTATCTTAATAGAATCAACTACTATTGCTATATCGACTGCCATATAAAGATTAGAGGAATTGCGGGCGGTCAAACACTTGAACTATTAGAATCGATGAATAACATACCAAATAATGTAGCAGTTGTTGTCACTTTGGGACACTCCCATTCTGAAGTGGCATAACCTATAAGCTTGCTTGCAGCTAATGTTTGCAGGTATAGATCGGGGATGGTTTGGTATAAAACATCTCCTACTTTCTACTAATTAGCAAGGTACTGAGCTAAAGCATGAGCGATCGCACAAATCATGTCACCTCTACTTTCTGGGGTTGTGTGCAAAACAGTAATGTTGTTACTGCTGGCGGAGATGTCCAACTCACGCTAGCAAATGGGACTGTTCTCTCCGTCCGGCAGGAAGACTGGGTTGATTTTTCTGACCTAATTACGAAGGTAACTCAAAGATTGGTTGGTCGAGGCTTCGTCTTTGAGAAGGTAGCTGATTTCATCGAAAGTAACCCCCGTGGCTATTTTCGCGTGATTGCGGATGCAGGTTTGGGTAAAACGGCGATCGCTGCTGAATTAATCAAACGCTACCGTGCAGTAGCTTGTTTTATCAGCGCCAGTGAAAACCGTACTCAGCCAGAACGGATAATCAACGTCCTCAGCGCTCAGTTAATTGCTAGCTATGCCCTCCCCTACAACTCTTTACCAGTGCGAGCAGGCGAAACGTCTGATTGGTTTTATCAAAGACTAAGAGAAGCTGCTAGTCAACCAGAGAACCGACCTGTTGTCGTCATTATAGATGCTATCGATGAAGCCGATGCACCAGCACCCACTCGCAACTGGCTTTACTTACCACGCGATTTACCACAAGGAGTCTATATTATTCTCACCCATCGCCCTGGTGATTATCTTTTAACAACGGTTCCTAACTTGCCTTCTTCAGAACAAGTGATTACCTGGGACGATCCAAAACAGCAGTCTGACATTGAATTGCATTTGCGTTGTCAAGCAGAACAACCTGAGATTCATCAGCTATTGGAGAAAACCACACCATCAATTTCCGTAGAGGAATTTGTTTCTGAGTTACAAAAAGCCAGCCAAGGTAATTTTATGTACCTAGAATATGTGCTGGCTGATATTGTAGCTGGAAATTCAGGCTTCAATCCTTTAAATTTGAAAGAACTACCTCAAGGACTCAGGGGATATTACGCTCAGTTCTGGTCAGGTATGGAAGTTGTACGGCACAAAGAAGGTTGGTCAGACTGGAATAGCTTGTACCGCCCAATTATTGAACTCCTTGGTGTTGCACTCGAATCAGTGAGCGTACAATGGCTTGCTGACCATATTCGCCGTGATACTAATGAAATTCGCGTCA
>NZ_BAAFZH010000021.1:0-17831 GCF_054684315.1 Scytonema sp. NUACC21
ATTGCCACTGCACCCAACGTATGCCGCAATTTAGGTGGTGTATTAATACGTGCCATTTCAAATGTTTTACTGTACAGTGGTTCCTCCGCACCTACTGGCGTAATCTCTAAAGGTATACGGCGTTCTTTGCCAGTTTTTGGATCGACAAAACCGCCTGTTCCCCATCGATTTGATGGGACTTTCGGGTCTTTACTTTGAGGATCGCCCCCTTGAACCACAAAAGGTTGGGGTTGGCGCACGACTCTATGGAAAACCAAGCCATCGTACACGCCTCTCTGGACTAAATCTACAAAATTGCCTGCGGTGATAGGGGCATTTGTACCATCCACTTCGATAGTGATGGATGATCCATTTACAGTCATCACCACAGTCGCCTTGCCTTCGAGTCGTGGTAAATCTTTCATTCTAAGAATTCTCTCGTTTGTACGTTGGGATACAAGGGTTGCCTGTTGGGCTAAGCTATCGTCGATTAATTGGGAAGTTGCTCTATTTGCTGTAGAAGTTGGAGAAGCACTAGCCCAAACCTGCTGTGTTGAATAGCTGCCTAACAACAGAGTCCCGACAATTAACAGAGCAACGAACAATTTGGAAAAGTTTAACCGCATTACCAGTGACAGACACGACCAGTGTATCTTAGCTTCATTTGGAAGCATTCATAGCTAATAGCCAATGGCTAATTGTGACAAATGGGATTAGCCATTAGTTCTTAGCCTCAATCCCTTAAAGCCCTTCCAAGGGAACTCCTAAAAACCGTGCTAATTGAGCGCCTTGGGTTTCTAGTTCTTGCAATGACATGGGTTGACCCACCCTTGTTAAAGGAATATCGCGGCGTCCCTTAACACGCAAGTAAATTGCGCGTTGGGGATTGATACCCTCTCTAATTTCAACCCGGACAGACTGGACATCTGCCGTAGTGCAATCAATCTCAATACGGCGGTTTTTCCCTGGAAATCCCCAGCGAAAGATTTTGATTTTGCCAGTTTCCCGATTGAAATCGTTGTATCCGCCTCCCACATCCCATAGAATTGTCAACCATAGGTACAGGGATAAAAGTAACCCGGCGGTACCGTACAACCCCATAACTAATCCCTGAGGGACGAATATCAGTTGTGTTGGGTCAGTAACTAGGAGTAAATTGACTTTTAGATAACTGGATATTCCAGCAAGCAAAAAGCCTGTTGCTCCTAATGAAACAACAGTTGCCCACCAGTAGTTACTGAACCGACGGGAACCGAGAACCTTTTGATGGAGGACACTAGAAGAGTTACCCTCTGAAGGAAACTCGCCTTTGCTAATGGTTGTTGATGCCGTCATAACTACCTTGGCGCTTGAGACATTCTCTTTACCAAGTCTGCCACTGGAGCAAACGTATTGCAAGTTTTCTGAGATTTCTGAGAAAACTTGTGTCATATTGTAAAAATTCTGATAATAATCATAAGTAGTGGGTTTTTGCTTTATACCTGATTTCTAAATGTAAATCGGGCACAAAGCCAGACTGATGTGATAAATTAAGAATCGTTAAGTTTCTACAAGGTGGATTACCAACTGGTGGAAACTATTGTGACACTAAAATGAGAGACTGTAACTAGTAAAGTGATAGGTTCTCACAATATCAGCAGCTTCAACGGAGCTGTGAGTGTCATAAAAAAACGTTAATTCCTCAAAAAACTTGCAATTTTAGTAAAAAAGAGGATTTTAGTCCGATGACCATCGCAGTTGGACGCGCCCCCAGTACAAGAGATATATATGCGGCGAATAATCCCTCGGAATCAATTTTGGCAAAGCGTCGCGGTTATGGGGTGCTTGTTTCTCACAATGTCCCTCCCTATGGTCGTGCGGGGTTGTATAAAGAATTGGTGGCGTTGCGGGATTTAATCGCGGAGTATCGGGAAGATCCACAGAAGAATTATCTTCTCAAGGAAGCAATTTGCAAAAAGATTATTGACACGGGTTTGGATGCGGATTGTCCGTTTGAGGATGCTAGGGGTTTGGGGATGACTTTTACTCCTGAAAATGTTCGGATGTTTAGCGCTCATGCTTTTAATGATTATCTTGTTAAGTTGTATGAGTATCTGCAAGTTCTGGAGAATCGGTTGTTCTCTTCTGGGTTGCATGTTTTGGGAGAAGCGCCTGGTGAGGAGGAGTTAGGGTCGTATTTGGAGGCTTATTTTGGGAATGAACCGCGAAGACGCGAAGGGCGCGAAGAGGAAGAGGAGGGGTTGATTAGAGGGTTATTGGGTCAAACGACTGATGAGTTGACGAATTTGTTGCGGGGGTTGAATGGGGAGTTTATTCCTCCTGCGCCTGGGGGGGATTTGTTGCGTGATGGTCCTGGTGTTTTGCCTACGGGTAGGAATATTCATGCTTTAGATCCTTACAGAATGCCTTCGCCAGCTGCTTATGAACGGGGACGGGAAATTGGGCAAAAAATTATCTCTCAGCATTTGCAAGAACATGGGACGTATCCGGAAACTGTGGCGGTGATGCTGTGGGGTTTGGATGCGATTAAAACTAAGGGGGAATCTCTTGGGATTCTTTTGGAGTTGGTAGGTGCTGAACCTGTTAAGGAAGGTACGGGGCGAATTGTTCGTTACGAGTTGAAGCCTTTGGCGGAGGTGGGACATCCCCGGATTGATGTTTTGGGGAATTTGTCGGGGATTTTTAGAGATAGTTTTGTCAATATTATTGAGTTGCTGGACGATCTGTTTTTACGGGCTGCTGAGGCTGATGAACCGGAAGACCAGAATTTTGTTAGAAAACACGCTTTAGCTTTAAAGGCGCAAGGGGTGGAGAATGCATCTGCGAGGTTGTTTTCTAACCCAGCGGGTGATTTTGGTTCTTTGGTTAATGACCGAGTGGTTGATAGTAATTGGGAATCTGGTAATGAGTTGGGGGATACTTGGAAGGGACGCAATGTGTTTAGTTATGGCAGGCAAGATAAAGGTCAAGCTAGACCGGAAGTACTGACCCAACTTTTGCAAAGTACCAGTCGCATTGTTCAAGAAATTGATTCTGTGGAATATGGGTTGACTGATATTCAGGAGTACTATGCCAATACGGGGGGTTTGAAGAAAGCCGCAGAAAAACAACGCGGTAAAAAGGTGACAACGAGTTTTGTGGAGAGTTTCTCGAAGGATACGACTCCTCGGAATTTAGATGATTTGTTGAGGATGGAGTATCGTACCAAGTTGCTGAATCCCAAATGGGCAGAAGCAATGGCAAGTCAGGGTTCGGGCGGTGCTTATGAAATTTCCCAACGCATGACAGCTTTGATTGGTTGGGGTGGTACTGCGGATTTTACTGACTCTTGGGTATACGACCAAGCTGCGGATACTTATGCTTTAGATGCTGAAATGGCAGAGAGATTGCGTAAGGCGAATCCTGAAGCTTTCCGCAATATTATAGGGAGAATGTTGGAAGCAAATGGGCGCGGTTTTTGGCAACCCAGTGAGGAGAAGTTGCAGAAGTTACGCGAGTTGTATGTGCAGTAGACCGCTGACACCACCAATATCAATAAATGCACCGTAGGGCTTAATACCGCGTACAGTACCAATAACAACCTCACCAACTTCCAGACGGTTCATCTTACGCTCAACTAGCGCTCGACGGTGAGAGAGAACAAGGCGATTGCGCTCCTCATCTACCTCTAGAAACTTCAATGGCAATTCTTCGCCTACTAACTCTTCTTTAGGTTTGCGAGTGCTGATGTGGGAACCGGGAATAAATCCGCGTAATCCCTCAATCCGCACCAAAGCACCGCCGCGATTGGTAGCAAATACGCCAGAACGGACAGTTGCATCTTCTGCTTGCAGCTGCCGCACGCGCTCCCAAGCACGCATATATTCTATACGCCGAATGGAAAGCGTTAATTGACCATCTTCATTTTCATCGGTGAGGATAAAAAATTCCCGCGTTTCATTAGACTGTAATACTTCTTCCGGGCTATCGACCCGGTTGATAGACATTTCTTGTATGGGTATATATGCTGCCGTTTTTGCACCGATGTCAATCAGAGCGCCGCGCGGCTCTATGCTGAATACTGTACCTGGTACTATATCACCAGGGCTAAAGTGATAATCGTACTTGTCAAGTAGAGCAGCGAAATCGTCGTGAGTAAATCCAATTTCAGGAGCGGTTAATTTCTGATTGACCATGCTAATTGTTTCCCGGTTATTTTTCTCCGTAAATTTTTCGCCTCCTAGCGATGTATATGCAAGCGCCCTAGATTAGGCATTCTACACCTACATCCCCGTTCATATTAGCGCAAAAGAGCTGATCTGAACATATCGACTTCCAGATCATACATTATACCAGACATTCAGTCTGTATTTGTCAATCTTTCGGAGAAATTTAGGAAGACAATTTTTTCTACTTGTCAATTTCAATTTTATCAATAAACGCTGCCACCAACGTTGGTAACAGCGGGAGCAAAAAACGGTTAACTGTTAACCGTCAATCGTTGACCAAAATAATTACTTCTCTTCTTTGTTTTCAACGCGAGGGGGTTCGCGGAAAGCAACCGCAAAAAAGAGTGTTCCTATGGCTAGAGCCAAAATTAAAATGTACGCAACACTTTCCATAACTCAAAATCCTGCCTACTTACCCACCGATTACCACTAATAGTATACCAAAGGTACTGGGAAAAATAGCTTAGAGCATTGGGCAGAGAACATATGTTTAGATTATGTCCCCTGCACCACGCCCTAGTTTCTAAGCTTCCTTCTTACGGGTTGTCAAGTCACCCACTTTGGCAAAGACACCAAATTCGACTTGCTCTTCGATATCTGGGTCGATACCAGCAAACACGTCTCGGTAGATTGTCCGAGAACCATGCCAGATATGACCAAAGAAGAACAACAGAGCAAAGACAGCGTGTCCAAATGTAAACCAACCTCTGGGGCTGGTGCGGAACACCCCGTCAGAGTTCAAGGTTTCTCTATCAAATTCAAAGATTTCCCCACCTTGAGCCTTACGTGCCCACTTCTTCACTTCAGCTGGGTCATCAAATGTTTGACCATTTAAGTCCCCACCGTAGAAGCTAACGGTGACACCAGATTGCTCAAAGCTATTTTGAGATTCTGCCCGACGGAAAGGAATGTCAGCACGGACAACTCCATCTTGGTCGGTCAGCACCACAGGGAAAGTTTCAAAGAAGTTGGGAAGACGACGGACTGTTAAAACTCGACCTTCAGCATCTCTAAATACAGCGTGACCTTGCCAAGACTGTCATTGGTCATTGGTCATTGGTCATTGGTCATTGGTTATTTGGTCATTGGTCATTAGTTATTTATAAAGAACAAAGGACAAATGACAAAGGACAAATGACCAATGACCAATAACTATTCATCAAACCAAATAGCACGCCATGCTGCTTCAGCTTCAGCAATTGACCGTTCTCGCTGTTTCTTTTGATAATCTTGTCCCAGTTTATTTAGTTGAACTAGGATACTACGAATCTGCTTGCGACAAGAGGATAGAGTTGTGTCAACAAATTCAATTTCCCCAAGACGCAAGTTCAAAGCCATAATCTGTGTCAAGCTGGGTTCTTCTGACTGCTCGTTCTCAACTTCAATGACTAAGCTGAGTAAGTTAGGAGGTCCTGGCATGATTTCAGCAGCTGCTTCTGATACGGCGGCGGCGGCGGCTTCTAAAATTGGTTCTGGTAATTTTTTCGGTAGTATTCCCGATCTCTGTAACAAAAGATTAGCGTCACGAGAAACCAACTTCAGTTTTTCTTGCATTGCTCTCTCCAAGCTTTGTTGCCACTTGGCTATTTCTATAGGGTTGGAGGATTTGGAGGGAAAGGGCGCAGGGGATAAGGAGGATAAGGGAGACAAGGAAAAAGCAGCTGGGGGAGTTGGGAAAGCGGGAGACGCTGGGGGAGGAGGGAATTTTGGGGATGCTGGGGAGGAGGAGGACACAGGGGGAGTCGGGAATGCAGGAGATGTAGGGGGAGTTGGGATAGTGGGGGACGCTGGGGGAGGAGGGATAACGGGGGAAGAAAAGGAAGATGTTTCATTTGTTTCTCCTACTTCTGTTTGCTCTACGGGTTCACCCTCTTTCTTTTCTTGTTCCTCTTTCACTGTTTCCTGCTGTTCGCTTTTCATCAGGGCTTGCAACTGTTCTGCTGTCTGTTGACCCAACTTGCGGATGGATTGTTGCAATTGTTGTCGCTGATTCAAGGACAACCGCAGAAAGCTTTCAGGATACCCCTGAGTACAGAGGTGGTAGCTTGCCTGATTTAACTGCTGCCTTAGAGTTTGCCCTAAGGTGGTTAAATAATTGATGTAGGCATTTTGGAGGTCTTTCGCGATCGCCTGTATCGCTTCTTCCAATACCGAAATATCCCGTTCTATGCGCTCAATTGCTCTTGCCATATCTTTGTTGCTGTCCATCCGACCTTTTGGTACAAATGTACTTAATTATTATAAGAGAATTAGTAATGAGGACAATATATTTTAGAGCATCGATACAGTAATCCCAAAAACCCGAATTCTTAGAAGGGCAACTAAATCAGTTTAGCGCCAATCACAGACACTGAGTTTTTTGTCTTCAAGGCGTAAAGAATCGGCGCTCTAGTTATTGAATTTTGGATTTACACAGAATGTTAGATGATTTAATCTACATTAGCGTTCAGTAGATATAAGTAAATTTTGTTACTAATATATTTAGATTTGCTGATTTTAAAAGAAAGACAGGTCAGCTTCATTGGCGTGACCTGCCTTGGAAAAAAGTCAACAGTCAATGGTTATTACTTTTAACTATAGACTATTGACTACTGGCAAATTTACTTAGTACCCATTTGTGCAGCAACTTCTTCTGCAAAATTGCTTTCTTGCTTCTCAATACCCTCACCTAGGACATATCGAATAAAGCGACGCACTTGGACGGTGCCGCCCACTTGTCCTGCACTTTGCTCGATCAGTTCTTCCACCGTAATGCTTTGATCGCGAATGTATGGCTGGTCGAGCAAAGTCATTTCTTTCAGGCGACAACTGCATCAAAGTTGTACTAAAACCATAAAGTCATTTGTCCTTTGTCCTTTGTCATTAGCAAAGAACAAATGACGATTAACCTTTGACTAATGACCCATGACTACAGAAATTTCTCGCCGCACTCTTTTACATAAAGCAGGTTTTGGGTTCATGGCAGTTGGTGTCGCAGGAACAGTGGGACACATTATCAAACCCGTGCCGACATTAGCCCAGGCTGGACCTGCACCATCTAAAGATCCATCTTTACCTCCCGATAAAAAACTGGGATGGGCAATTGTAGGTTTGGGTAAGTTTGCTACTGAACAAATAATGCCTTCTTTTGGTGAGTGCAAAAGGTCGAAATTGGTGGCACTGGTAAGTGGCGATCGCGCTAAAGCCGAAAAGTACGCACAACAATACGGTATCACCCCGAAAAACATTTACACCTATCAGAACTACGACACTATTCGCAATAACCCAGAAGTAGATGTTGTTTATATCATTTTGCCGAATGGGTTGCATGCCGAATACAGTATTCGGGGAGCGCAGGCAGGCAAACATGTCATGTGTGAAAAGCCGATGGCAAACACTGTCCAAGAATGCCAAGCCATGATTGACGCAGCCAAGAAAGGCGATCGCAAATTGATGATTGCTTACCGTGCCCAATATGAACCCTATAACCTGACTGCCATTCAACTTGCTCGGAGTGGCAAACTGGGTAAGCTCAAGGCGGTAACTTCCGATCATGGACGCATCCTCAATCCCAAAGATCCAGCTGACATTTGGCGAATGGATAAAAAACTAGCTGGTGGCGGTTCTCTTTACGACATTGGTATCTACAGCTTGCAAGCTGCAAGATATATCACGGGTGAGGAACCTGTAGAAATTAGCGCCTTTATGTACAGCACTCCAGGCGATCCGCGCTTCCGGGAGGTTGAGGAAAACGTCAACTTCGCACTGCGCTTCCCCAGTGGTGTTCTTGCCAACTGTACCTCCAGCTATGGCTATTCCAGTACCAAACGCATTCAAGTTTTTGGGGCTGACGCGGTTTTGGAATTAGATCCAGCAACTGACTACTACCAACATCGCCTCTATATCAGCAGAAATAACCGCAGGGAAGAGCAAAATATCGAAGAAAAAAACCAGTTTGCCCTAGAGATGGATCACCTATCTGAGTCCATCATGTTGAACAAACAGCCTAAAACTCCAGGAGAAGAAGGCTTGCAAGATGTCAAACTCATGAACCTAATTTACCAAGCAGCCCGCACGGGCGAAAAGGTAAAAGTTTAGTTGTGAGTTAGTAATTAGTTGTTAGTAGTTAATTGTTTTTTTATTAGCCAATAACCACTAACCCTTCCTCCTTTTCATAAACTTGATTTAAGGACACAAATATGGCAGACACAACCGTTAAAAAAATAGACTCCGCCTACTCCCCCAGAGGTGAACAAGGACAAAAGTACCTTGCTTCCGGTAAAACTGTTTCAATGCGCCTTTGGGAGAACGAACAACCTGGTGAAGCCAAAGAACCGGCAGCACGGGAATATGAAACTGTTGGTTATGTTATCGGTGGTCGCGCTGAGTTGCACATTGAAGGTCAAATGGTTTTGCTAGAACCTGGAACTTCCTGGGTAGTACCCAAGGGAGCATCTCACACTTACAAAATCCTAGAGTCATTCACTGCGGTTGAGGCAACCAGCCCACCTGCCCAAGTTCACGGGCGAGACGAGAATTAAGGCAATATGGTTCAGTTAAGGTTGATGTGTAAAAAATCACCTGTGTAGAGAACCCAGCCGTATGAATGTCGGACAGGTGTTTGAGTGTCTGTTGGGTTGGGCAGGTCATAACCTGGGAGTACGGTTTAAGCTGACTCCTTTTGATGAAATGTACGGTGAAGAGTCTTCCCGGAGCATCGTACACGGCAAACTACAGGAAGCACGGGACGAGACAGGTAACCTCTGGGTATACAACCCAGACAATCCGGGCAAAATCATCGTGTATGACGGTCGCACTGGGGAACCTTTTGACAGACCCATTACTGTGGGTGTGGCTTATATGCTCAAATTGGTGCATTTGGTGGATGACAAGATTCACGCCCGTTCTACAGGTCCTTACTCTTTGGTGACCCAACAGCCTTTGGGTGGTAAGGCACAGCAAGGCGGTCAGCGATTTGGCGAAATGGAGGTGTGGGCATTGGAAGCTTTTGGTGCGGCTTACACCTTGCAAGAATTGCTCACTGTGAAGTCAGATGATATGCAGGGGCGGAATGAAGCGCTCAATGCGATCGTCAAAGGTAAGGCTATTCCCCGACCCGGAACTCCAGAATCCTTCAAAGTCTTGATGCGCGAACTCCAGTCTCTGGGCTTGGATATTGCCGTACATAAGGTAGAGACACAGACAGATGGCAGTTCCTTAGATGTTGAGGTCGATCTGATGGCAGACCAAGGAAACCGCCGCACGCCTCCACGTCCAACCTATGAGTCTCTCTCTCGTGAATCGTTGGATGATGAGGAATAAATAGGAGGGGGGATGGGAGGATAGGGTGAAGTTCTCCCACTCTCCCACTCTCCCCCTCTCCCCCTCCCTCCCACAGCCCACTAAAAACTAAATACTCCTCACACAGGCACGGCATTTTGTCTGTGCTCAGAAATGTAGTTATATTTGTATATCATTAGACCAAGATGAGAGCAGCCCAAAATAATCAGTTTGACTACGTCAAAATTGGCTTGGCATCACCAGACCGAATTCGAGTTTGGGGTGAAAGAACTTTACCTAACGGTCAGGTTGTTGGTGAAGTGACAAAGCCGGAGACGATAAATTACCGGACTTTAAAACCAGAAATGGATGGCTTGTTCTGCGAGCGCATTTTTGGTCCGGCGAAAGATTGGGAATGTCACTGCGGAAAGTATAAAAGAGTTCGTCACCGGGGTATTGTGTGCGAGCGTTGTGGTGTTGAAGTCACTGAGTCTCGAGTCCGCCGCCACCGGATGGGTTACATTAAGTTGGCAGCCCCGGTAGCTCACGTATGGTATCTCAAAGGGATTCCCAGTTATATCGCCATCCTGCTGGATATGCCCTTGCGGGATGTGGAACAAATTGTATATTTCAACTCCTATGTTGTACTGAATCAAGGGAATGCAGAAACTTTAACTTACAAACAACTATTGAGTGAAGACCAGTGGTTGGAAATAGAAGACCAAATTTATGCGGAAGATTCTACACTGCAAGGGGTAGAGGTTGGTATTGGTGCTGAAGCGCTGTTGCGGTTGCTTGCGGACATTAATTTAGAGCAAGAAGCTGAAGCTTTGCGAGAGGAAATTACGACAGCTAAGGGACAAAAGCGAGCAAAGCTGATTAAGCGCCTGCGCGTTATTGATAACTTCATTGCAACGGGTTCTAAGCCAGAGTGGATGGTGATGACGGTGATCCCCGTGATTCCTCCTGACTTGCGACCAATGGTGCAGCTTGATGGTGGACGATTTGCGACAAGCGATTTAAACGATCTCTATCGTCGGGTAATTAACCGTAACAACCGTCTTGCCCGCCTGCAAGAAATTTATTTACTCCCATTATTTACATTGCACACCGCATTATCGATACAAATTCTCAAATGTCTAGCTAATTCCTGCATATTCGGTTCGACGAAAATTGAGAAATGATCCCCTGGAACTTCAATGACTTGAATCGGTTGACTAGAATATTTACCCCAACCTAGTAAGGGGTTATCAGTATGAAATTCCGGGCTTTCAAAGTCATGAATAATCTCCTCATTAGCTTTCAACAGCATCATGGAGTGAGGATAAACTTGGGGAACATAATCTCGCATAGCTTGGACATGAACTTTGAAAAGTTGGTAGTAGCGGAGAAAATCTTTAATTTCTGTATCGCTAAAAATGTAGTTTGTTTTTTTATTGATTAAATGAAGTTGCTCATTTAGTGGCAAATCTCGAAGTTCTTCAAAAGTTACCGAAAACTCTACGTTATTATTAGTTTTTATTGATTCTGCCATACGGAGTAGGAATTTTGCATTATCATCTTTTGTAGATTCAATGCGTATTTCTGGTACTATGGTATCGATAACAACTAACAAACTTACTGTTTGACCTTGTTTTTGCAATTGCTGCGCGATTTCAAAGGCTAATACACCGCCGTAACAATGACCTCCTAAAAGATAAGGACCATTTGGTTGTACTTTACGAATTTCTTGGAGGTAGCAAGATGCTGTTTCCTCCACTGAAATAATTTCCGGTTCCTCCTCGTCAGGGGTATGTTGCAAGGCATAAAATGGATAGTCCTCACCAAGTCTTCTGGACAAGTTAAAGTATTGACGAACACCTCCACCAGCACCATGTATACAAAAGAAAGGTATTTTGGAACCAGAAGAGTTAATTGCAACTAGAGGAGAATTTGATGTTTCACCGACTGGCTGATTGACAACTTGAGCTAATGTTTCAATTGTTGGGTTTTCAAAAAGAGTAGATAGGGGAAGATTATGCCCAAATCGGTCACGAATTTGAGCCATTAACCGAACAGCTAAAAATGAGTGTCCCCCCAAGTCAAAGAAGTTATCTGTTACCCCTATAGGGTTAATATTCAGGAGATTTTCCCAAAGTTTTACTAATGATAATTCTGTAAAGTTACGAGAAGCGACGAAGGATTGAGTCGTATTTGAGCGAATAATGTCATCTTTGGGAAGGGCACGCTTGTCTACTTTGCCATTAGGTGTTATTGGGAGGTCATCCAATACGACAAAGGCAGATGGTAGCATATAGTTAGGTAGTTTTTGTTGCAAATAGGGCAACAGTTGTGCTGCTATATCCTGTTTCTTTGTGACAACATAGGCAATCAAACGCTGATTATATTGAGTATCATCGCTGGCAATTACAACAGATTCTTGCACATCTGAATGTTGTGCAATAACAGTCGCAATTTCGCCCAATTCCACTCGAAAACCTCTAATTTTTATTTGTTCATCATGGCGACCTAAATATTCAAGATTACCATCTTTGAGATAACGTGCTAAATCACCTGTTTTATAAAGCTTAGTTCCTGGAATAAAGGGGTTATCAATAAATCTCTCTTGAGTCAATTCAGGACGATGCAAATAACCTCTTGCTAATCCATCACCACCCACATAAAGTTCACCGACAACTCCTACAGGTGTTGGTTGTAAATAGCTATCTAGTACATAAACTTGAGTATTGTCAATAGGACGACCGATGGGGACACTGTTTGCTTGGTCTTGTAGTAAACTGGTGTCGTAGTAAGTAGCGTTGGCAGAAACTTCCGATGAGCCGTAGAGGTTGATTAGTTTTGCTGAGGGTCTCAATTCTCGGAGATTACACCAGTACCAGGTGCAGCAGGTCGCATCATAACTTTGGCACCGCCACCAGTGCCGTTAATGGGGTGGGGAATAGAATTAGATTTGGTAATGGGGATATCAATCAGATGTTTTTTGCCGTCGGCTACACCTTTCTTCACAGCACCAATAACATCTGAAGCTTTGCCGACTCCCACGCCGACTTGACCGCGTTCGTTACCCACAACCACGATCGCCCGGAAGCTTAATTTTTTACCTCCTTTGACGACTTTGCTTACCCGCCGGATTTGAATTACCCTCTCTTGCCAGGTAGTTTCTTCCTTTTTAGTGCGGTTAGCTTTACGACGATTTGTTGCCATAATAAATTTCCCTTGTCATTTGTCCGAGTGTCTTTTGTCATTTATCCAAAGTCATTTGTCTAGTGTTAATGACCAATGACTAATGACTCATGACTAATGACCTATTTAGAAATCCAAACCAGCTTCACGGGCTGCTTCAGCTAGTGCTTTCACTCGTCCATGATAAAGGTTTCCACCCCTGTCAAAGACAACTTTGGTAATACCTTTTTCCAAAGAACGAGCTGCAATCAACTTGCCAACTTCTGTCGAAGCGTCGCAATTACCACCCGAAGATATTTTTGATTTCAATTCTGGTTCAACAGTTGAGGCTGACACCAAAGTCCGATGCTGTGTATCATCTATCACCTGAGCATAAATATGCTGATGGGAGCGAAATACAGCTAACCGTGGACGTTCTGAAGAACCATTGACTCTGCCACGAATGCGTCGATGACGACGTTCCCTTGATTCTGTACGAGTATGCTTCATTTTTACTTCTTACCACTCTTACCAGTCTTACCAGCTTTACGTCTTACAACTTCACCGGCGTAACGAATACCCTTACCTTTATAAGGTTCTGGTGGACGAACATCGCGAATTTTAGCTGCTATGTTGCCTACCACTTCTTTGTCATAACCACTGATAATAACGTTGGTGTTGTTTTCTACAGCAAATTGAATTCCCTCAGGAGGAGCAATTTGCACTTGATGACTAAAGCCCATGTTCAAAACCAGGTTACGACCTTGAACGGCTGCACGATAACCAACCCCTTGAATTTCCAAACGGCGTTGAAAGCCCGTGCTGACTCCCTCAACCATGTTGGCAACTAAGGTACGGGACAAACCGTGCATTTGTCGAGATGAGCGGGAATCATCCCGACGATTCACCTGCAATGTTTCTCCTTCTTGGGAGACTGTAACTTGGCTCGGTAATTCGCGAGAAAGTTCGCCTTTAGGACCTTTCACAACTACCTTGGCACCATCAATACTCACTTGTACTTTTGCAGGAATTGTAATTGGGCGTTTACCAATTCGAGACATAACTTTTTATCCTTTGTCTTTTGTCTTTTGTCTTTTGTCATTAGTCATTTGCCCTTGCTAAGGACTAAAGACTAAGGACTATTGACGATTGACTATTACCATACATAGCAAAGTACTTCTCCACCCAAGTTCTGACGCCGAGCCTCCCGGTCAGTCATGATACCGCTGGATGTGGAAATAATAGCAATGCCGATACCGCCTAGTACCCGTGGTAGCTCTTTTTTATTAGAATAAACGCGCAAACCTGGTTTGCTAACTCGCTTCAAGGTAGTGATTAGAGGCTGGCGATTTTTACCCTTATATTTCAGGGAAATAACTAGCTCGCGCTTTATTCCTTCTCCCACTTCTTCAAACTCAGAAATAAAACCTTCATCCCGCAGCACTTTTGCTATGCTGCGAGTCATTTTTGTGGATGGCACATGTGTAGTTTGATGCCGCGCCATGTTGGCATTGCGGATGCGCGTCAGCATATCTGTCACCGCCAATGTGCAATTCCCCAGCCACACCCACCGGTACTGGTTGTAAATTGGCATCCAGGATGTAGAATTGGGTATTGGCAATCGCTCCTCCAATAGACACCGCACCGGAATCGGGTTGTACGCGAGACACGGCTGACCAAATGGTGGTCTCCGTCGGACCGTACATATTCCACAAACTATCCGCACGCTCAAGCAATTGCGCTGCCAGTTCGCGATCGAGGGCTTCACCACCACAAAGTATTTTCAATTGCTGATTGCCAAGGAAGCCTGCTTGCATTAATGCTCGCCAAGTGGCTGGGGTGCCTTGCATGACTGTGGCGCTGGATGTCCCTAAAGCGGCAATGCTTTGACCGCCATCGGCAATCAAATCGCGGGTCAGAACAAGGCGTGCGCCCCTGCTCAATGGCAAGAACAACTCCAACGCCGCAATATCAAAGGTAATGGTCGTCACCGCCACCAGCACATCTTCTGACACTATCCCCGGTTGAACCGACATTGAGTTTAAGAAATTCACCACCGCCCGGTGAGGAATTTGCACCCCTTTGGGTCGTCCGGTAGAGCCACTGGTGTAGATGGCATACGCTAAGTTATCGGCGCAGACATGAATGTTGGGGTTGGATGAACTGTGAGCGCTCGGCCAAAATGAGTCTAGGTAGACAACACCTCCGTCCATCTCAGGCAAAAGCTCTGCTACCGTTTGTTGAGTCAGCAGTACTTTGACACCCGAATCTTCCAGAATGTATGCCAATCGCTCTGGTGGGTAAATCGGGTCGAGGGGGACATATGCCCCACCGGCTTTAAGAATAGCCAGCAGTCCCACTAACATCTCGATTGAGCGTTCGACACAAATAGCTACCAACACTTCCGGTTTTACACCTAACTCTCGTAGGTGATGTGCGAGTTGATTGGCTTTGGCGTTTAACTGAGTGTAGGTGAGTTGTTCGTTTTCAAACACCACTGCTACGGCATCGGGTGTCTTTTTAACTTGTTGCTCAAACAAGGAATGCAAACACAATTGTTTGGGGTAGTCTGCTTGGGTATCGTTCCACAAAAGCAAGAACTGATGTTGTTCGGTAGCAGTGAGCAGTGGGAGTTCCGATATCTTCTGATGGGGATTGACAACCACAGCCGATAGTAGTGTTTGATAATGCCCTACCATCCGCGCAATGGTAGTAGTATCAAACAGGTCAGTATTGTATTCGATAACCCCCATCAATCCAGCGTTCGTGTTCTCCAGAACTAGAGTCAAATCAAACTTGGCTGTGGAGCTTTCGGCTGGTAATAAATTTCCTTTTAAGCCAGGAAATTGCAACTCTGATAGCGCCGCTTGCAGGGTAAACATCACTTGGAACAGTGGCGTATGGCTGAGAGAACGCTCTGGTTGCAATCCCTCGACCAACTGTTCAAAGGGCAGGTCTTGATGGGCATAAGCACCAAGAGCAACTTCCCGTACTTGGGACAGCAAATCCCTAAAACTGGGGTTACCAGACAAATCGCTCCGCAGTACTAAAGTGTTGGCGAATAACCCGATTAATCCCTCAATTTCTTTGCCATTGCGGTTGGCAATTGGTGTGCCAACGCAGATATCGGTTTGGTTGGTGTAGCGGTACAGCAATATTTGGAATGCTGCTAAGAGGGTCATGAACAGCGTCACTCCCTGTCGCTGACTCAGTGCCGCTAACGCCGAACTCAGTTCTTTTGAGAGAGCGAATTTCTCAATTGCTCCCCGGTAAGTTTGAATGGGGGGTCGGGGTCTGTCGGTAGGCAGTTCCAACAAAGCGGGAGCGCCCTCCAGTTTTTCCTTCCAGTATGCCAGTTGCTTTGTCAGCACCTCCCAGCAAAAGGTATATTTCGCAGCAAACTCAAACCACCAGCCTTCAAAAGACGACTTCCACCCAAAGCCATACCAAAAATTGCTAACAATTCACCTTTACGGGCAGGATCTTTTAAATCTAGTCCGTAGGCGGCTGCAATTTGATAAACCATTTCCGATTGCAACTCTGCCGTAGCCGCTAAATCTATTGCGAGTAGGGCTACCGCTATTCCGGGCAAAAAACTAGTTGCCAATCCAATTCCCCCTGCCTGTATTGCTTTTTCAACCATGATGTGGTGAGCTAGTTGGCTGGGTGATTCGTTGGGGTGTTCTTGCTGGAGTTTTTTGACTGCTGCTTCTGCTTTTTCCAAATTCACTTTGTCAGAAGCACTTATCAGCCAATTAAGATTTAAAACTCCTGATAGTCTTCTAATGAGCCAGTTTTCACTTAGATAATCGGCTATTTGTCCTGCTGTATGGGTGGCTTGCTCAATCAAATTGTGTGTTTGTTTTGCCGCTGCTTCTCCTGCTCCAACTGCTGTTTCTGCAACTGCTTTGCCAGTATCCACAGCAATATTCCCAGCTGCTGTACCTACTCCTACAGCGGTACCTACTGCATAACCAACTGTTTCCGCAACGGATTCTAACAGAGATGGCTTATCTTCCTTTTCATTGAGTTCAACTGGATAGCTGAGTTGTTTATCTTTTATTTTTTGTTTGTTTTTGCCTACCATTTTTACGTATTTCCTAAGTTATATTTTTACATATTTCTTAAGTTATAATTACTGATTTTTTCAGACCTAAAAAGGGTTATAGCAATTTTTACATTCCTTCACTTAACTGCTTTTGTTTTGGTGACTTACTTAGGTTGTAGCGAAGTTAGGCTAAGTTTATCTCTCTCTATGAGGGGAAAATAGCGTTTCAATTTGTCCGATGTGTATACGAGTGTAGGTTTCCAATCTATAATTGGATGAAATGTTGGGTTTTTATCAACACAATTTACCCTTTCCAATTAATAATTGGATGGAATGTTGGGTTTCGTTCCTCAACCCAACCTACGGTTTTCAATCTATAATTGGATGAAATGTTGGGTTTTTCTCGACACAATTTACCCTTTCCAATTAATAATTGGATGGAATGTTGGGTTTCGTTCCTCAACCCAACCTACAGTTTCCTACGGTTTCCAATGAATAATTGGATGAGATGTTGGGTGGTAACGGGGATTATTGTTGTTTATAGGTTAATGAACTATCAACTATTGGAACACTGGAATCTAAGAAATTCTGCTCCTTCATAATGTCGTAAAGGTTAACGTCTGCTTCCAGCAAACAAGCGTGTCCGCTATCAGGCAAAACAACCATTTTCGCATCGGGTAAGATACTTACTAAACGCCTTGCTTCTTCTATGGAAGGCAAAAGTCGGTCATTAGCACCAGCAATGACTAAAACAGGTTGATTGAGTTTGCATAGCTGGGCTTCATCAACATGGAATTCTCGGAGTAAGGAAATTCGCCAAAGGACAGTTTCTGGCGGTACATATCGTATGTTTTTGATGAGTTCGTGCCTATCGTTTCTAGCAATACGTGATAAATTTGCCAGAAATAGTAACAAACCAACTGCACTAAGACTGTAAACGCATGATGGCACTAAGGAAGTGAGATGAGTTGCCCAATTTAACAAAGGGCGAAGATGAATAGCACTAGCTGAGTTGATGAGGATGATACGCTTGAATAGTTGAGGTGCTTTGACAGCCACCTTCTGAGCCAAACAACCGCCAAAAGATTCTCCACACAAGTAAACCTCTCTGTGAGAACTCCTTTCTAATTCAGCGTGAATCAAATCCAATACATTGTCAGACAGTACATCCCAAC
>NZ_BAAFZH010000022.1:0-19162 GCF_054684315.1 Scytonema sp. NUACC21
GGTACTCAACCATTGAAGAGTTAATCCGTGAAGAAAACCGAAAACCCGGACGTTGGGACACTCCCACCTCACCAATGGCTAAAATTCAGTGTGACGAGGCAATGGAACAATACCTCGCACAACAGCGTTTGTCATTGGATAGCGTTCTTGAGAGAAATCGTAAGGTTTATCTTCGGAAAGTTGCTAACCTCTCATCAGGAGGAGTGAGCATTGATGCGACCCGCACCATTCACCCGGATAATATTATCTTGGCACAAGACATAGCCCAACACTTCCGCCTGGTTTGCCTGGGGATCGATGTTATTGCTCCAAATCTCAGCGAATCTTGGAAGTCAGGCGAATTTGCCATTTTAGAAATCAACGCTGCGCCAGGAATTTTGATGCATCTGAACCCAGCAATAGGAGAAAGTGTTGATGTGCCTTCACACATTCTAGAAACTTTCTATAAGTTGGGAAAAGATTCCAGAATACCCATCATTACCTTTAACAAAGTCTCACTGCATGACCTCCAAGAAACAATTGACCACATTCTTTTACAACATCCTGATTGGTCAATAGGTGCTGTTTGTCGTGATGGCGTTTTTGTCAATCGTTCACCAAAAATCCTCAGCAAGGATTACAACACCAACGTCTTAACATTACTACGCAATCCCAAACTTGATTTACTGATTGCTGAATACCAAGAAAACACCTTAGAACAAGAGGGGATGTATTACTACGGAAGTAACATGGTTGTTCTAGATAATCCTAGTGAAACTGAGATGATGCTAGCGCGGGATGTGTTTGACGATTCCACTGTTGTAATTAGAAAAGGAGACAATGTTTCTCTCAGACGCCAGGGATTGATTGAAGAATATGCTCTAGGAGCGGATGAACCATTTACAAGGGTTTATCTCAAGGAAATTGGTACTGTTTTGTAATTCGTGGTTCGTGGTTAGTAGTTAGTAGTTGGTAGCTGGAAGGTTTATAGAGCGAAGCTTTTCCAGTTTCGAGTATCCACTAACTACTATCCACTAAAAGTACCCTAATGCCAAACAAATACTTTGGCTTCGTAGGGTCCCAAATCAGTCATAATGCTGTCATCGCCAGCTTCAATATCATAATTATTTGTCCATTCATGCCATGTACCACCATTAGGGAAGTTAGGCACTTGATATCCTGCCAGGAAATTTTCTGAAAAATTTACCACAACGACAACCCGAGAACCTTCTTCATTCCAGCGGCTGTAAGCTAACACTTTTGCCTCTGGATTTTCGTGGATGAAGTCGATATTTTCTGTGTAAAGAGCATGATTGTTTTTGCGTAGGTGAATCAAACCTTTGTAGTACTCAAATAAGCTGCGATTCAAGTCACTACCGAGTAATGTCCAATCAATTTTGGCGGACTCTTGTGTTTTTGCTTTGTACTCGCCAAACTCTTGTCCCATCCAAATCATTGGTACGCCCACGGCTGTCATTAGGAGAACCGCACCCAATTTTAAACGTTTAAAAGCGTCTTCGTCAAAGATGTTACGGTTTCCCAGTTCCACCATCAAGCGATCGTGGTCGTGGTTTGTCAGGTAATTTACAACATTCGTAGTACCCATGAAGCCTTGGCGCTTGCAGTCAATTACATCTTTAAGTTGCTCCAAATCAAAGGTGTCACCACAAATGTGTGGAACAACAGTATGGAGAAAACTGTCGTGCCAGCAACCATCCATCGGTCCATCTACATTGGTAATGGTGGGAGTTTCGGGAATATGTTCGGCAATATTGTAAAAAGGTTTCATGCTAGCCGTTTTTTTAGTTTCCTGCACAATCCAGTGCATGAAATCATAGTTTGCTATTTGCCTCGCTGCATCATAGCGAATACCATCAATATGATATTCTTCCGTCATTCGTCATTTTCAAAAATACAGTATCTACGATCTGCCGAAGCCAGCAGCGAAGCTAAGGTCTAATATCTTATTAGATTTATGAGTTGCGGGAGTTCTGGGGGATAGAGTGCGTTATTTTAACCAAATACCTGGTTCAACGCAGTTCCAGTACTTGTCTCAAACATTTTCCAAATTTAATTTATAAATTTCTCTTTAATATGGCAATATTGACGCACCCACCCCTTTAAGGGGTGGGATTCATGCGTAGAACCGCATGGGTTGCGTCAAGCAACCCCTACCTATCTGACTGAGGTCTAGCCCCAATCTCGTAGCTACTTTAACTAGTATGTTTGCACTTCCGTTCAAATCAGCGTGACACTTTATACCTCGCTTAGAGGTGTACTCACCACGCTTTGTTCTTCTTCCTGAAAACTCGTACCCTATCTCCTTCGGAGACGCTGCGCGAACGGGTTTTTCACCAAATGCAGGTACTAAGTCTCCATCCAAAAAGCTAGCTCGTGAGGTATATGCTTCCTCAGTTTCTATATAGTTGATGGCATACTGTTGACACAACTGTTCTATTCTCTTTCTCAACTTAGCAGTGGGAATTTGAACAAAATTTTGGTTGTTTCTACGTCCAATATCAATACCTTGTTTTTGCTCAAGATTGCAACCAAAAACAATAGTACCAACATCGTTACTCAAACACCAGTTAATGATTTGAAGAGCCACTTTGTTGGTCGCGTCTCTCATTTGTCTATTGCGTTTGTCAGTCATTCTAGCCATGCGTTTGGTGAAGAATGAATCATCACCAAACTGTTGATCAACTGCTGTCTGCAATCCTGCTTTAGT
Source organism: Scytonema sp. NUACC21 (assembly GCF_054684315.1). Taxonomy (NCBI): domain Bacteria; kingdom Bacillati; phylum Cyanobacteriota; class Cyanophyceae; order Nostocales; family Scytonemataceae; genus Scytonema; species Scytonema sp. NUACC21. Next base: position 2,708 of record NZ_BAAFZH010000022.1, read on the forward strand.
TTTGTTCCAATATTGGTTAATAGATTTCAACCGTTTTCCACTAATCAAGAAAGATTTACCGTTAGTGCAAACTGCTGATACCCAGTTATTAAGTCCGGGGTCGATGCCAAGAGCATGAGTTCCAGTTACCTGTGGTACTTCATCCATCTCATAAACATACTCGGTGTACCAAGTTCCGTGAGACGGGACGAACCGAAGTTCTTTAATCTTCTTGTTCCATAAACGTTCTGGGTATGGTACGGTTATTGATTCAATGCCCTCAAAATAAGTCTTTCCCGCACGACCTATCGGCACTTCTAACCATTTATTCCCATCTTCTTCTCTAACTTTAATAGCTTGACCGGGATACACAATTTGATAGACACCTGTTTTAGAACGATAGTGGGGAAGTTTAACTTTCTGTTTAAGCTCTCCCTTTTTCGCCTTTTTACTAAGTTCTCTAAAAGACTTGAAAGACTCAGCTACACTCTTAAGAGTTTGTTGTCCTGCTTGCGAATGCATAATTTTGTAGTTTTCGTCTGTCTTTAATGCATTACACAATTGTGCATAACTTACAAACTTACCATCTTCAAAATACTGTTGACGGCTGAGATATACACCAGTGTTGTATAAGCTGTTAGATGCAATGCCCAATACATTTAATATAGCTTGAGCTACAGCATCTGGTTTGGTTGCATTTTTTTGAGTTCCTATCATATTTATTTTTTACTTCAGGCAAATACGCTAACATAAATGTGTCGCTATTGTGTCTCAAGGTTATGAAAAAAGAATTACATATTCGGATAACAGAACGCCGAATTAATAAGTTACGGTTATTGGCTGTTGAGAAAGATAAAACGATTACTCAGATTGTTGAAGAATTAATTGATACACTCCCAGAACCAACTTGGAATGCACCTGAAGGTGCAACGCATTCATGAGCGAAAATGCGGTGTGGCTTTGCCTCCCGCATTATTCGCGTCCCACACCTAAAGGACGCTTGAGCCACGAAGTCACACTTCGTGGCTCAATCTTGTGGGCTTTCTGCTTTTATTGCTGTAACGGGTAAAGACTTATCATTAAGGCAGAGGGGGAGAGGGGGGGAGAGGGAGAGGGGGAGCGAGTTTTCTGGTTTTTGCGATTATTGTTTAATCATAACTAATTAACCGGACTTAATATCATGGCTTGTTTCTACACTCTTTGTCCGAGATGTCCATCATACGGGAATTGCGAATTATTGTGAGGCAGAAGCTAGCAGTGACAGCTATTGAGCTAATATTTCACGGTTAGGAAAGTTTAGTTTTCAAGATAGTTGACGTAGGGCAAGATATATGTCTTCACAACTTCCTCAAGATTTCTCTATATAACTGAACTTGAAAAAGCAAAGAGGAGCGGAGTCTAGAGCTAGGAGCTAGGAGTTAGGTATCAGGAGTTATTCTCTGTCTTCCCGTGCCCCCTTGCCCCCTCCTCCCTCTCCATGCGTTGGGAAGCGAGAAATAAAAATATGTTTGAGCAGTGGCAAGGTTTTGCAACAGGGAGCTGGATGAAGGAAATCAATGTGCGTGACTTCATCCAAAAAAATTACACTCCCTATGAAGGTAATGGTTCCTTCTTGGCACAAGCGATTGAAGAAACTCAGAAGCTTTGGAACCAAGTTACGCAATTAATGAAAGAAGAACGGGAAAAAGGGATTTTGGATGCAGATACAGAAGTGGTTTCTACCATCACTTCCCACAGTCCCGGTTATATTAACCAAGATTTAGAACAAATCGTTGGTTTGCAAACCGATAAACCTCTCAAGCGAGCTATTATGCCCTTGGGTGGGGTTCGTTTGGTGAAGACATCTCTGGAAGCTTACGGTTACAAACTCGACCCAATAACTGAAGAAATTTTTACTAAGTATCGTAAAACTCACAATGATGGAGTTTTTAGTGCCTATACTCGCGAAATGCGCCTTTGTCGGCACTCTGGAATTATTACAGGGTTACCTGATGCTTATGGTCGTGGTAGGATTATAGGTGACTATCGTCGTGTTGCTTTATACGGAGTTGACCGTTTAGTCGATGACAAAAAGCAACAACTGGAATCTTTGGAAGTTGATGCTATCGATGAAAGTGTCATCCAACTTAGGGAGGAAATTTTCGAGCAAATTCGCGCCTTATTTGAACTGAAAGAAATGGCTGCAAGTTACGGCTTTGACATTAGCCGCCCTGCTGGTAATGCCAAAGAAGCGGTTCAGTGGCTTTATTTTGCATACCTGGCTGCGGTTAAAGAACAGAATGGTGCAGCCATGTCCTTGGGACGGGTGTCTACGTTCTTAGACATTTACTTTGAGCGAGATCTCAAGAATGATAATGTGACAGAAGTTCAATTGCAAGAATTCATCGACCACTTTGTCATGAAGTTGCGGATGGTGCGCTTTTTGCGGACACCGGAGTACAACGAGCTCTTTTCTGGAGATCCTACCTGGGTGACGGAATGTATTGGTGGTGTCGGTGAAGATGGCAGACCACTCGTTACGAAGAACAGCTTCCGCATACTCAACACTTTGTATAACTTGGGACCAGCACCCGAACCTAACCTGACTGTTCTGTGGTCGGAACGTCTACCTAGGGAATTCAAACGCTTCTGTGCAAAGGTTTCTAAAGATACAAGTTCAATTCAGTACGAAAACGATGATTTGATGCGTCCTTACTGGGGCGATGATTATGCCATCGCTTGCTGTGTTTCTGCAATGCGAATTGGCAAACAAATGCAGTTCTTTGGTGCTCGGGCTAATCTCGCCAAATGTCTGCTGTATGCTATTAACGGTGGTAAGGATGAAAAGTCGGGGGAACAAATTGGCCCTGCTTATGCGCCTGTAACTTCTGAGTATTTAGATTATGAAGAGGTTAAGAGTAAGTTTAAGCAGATGATGAGTTGGTTGGCTAAGGCTTATGTCAACACTCTCAATGGTGTTGACCATTCCGCGTTCTACTACGGGCATCGCCGCAAGGTTGATCAAGATGTCACCTTTTTTAACAAACCCACGGTCTTTGGCCATTTGGTTAATGTCGTCAACGGTATCGTCGGTGGTGACAAACTTGTCGTAATAAAACGCATTGACACCCCATAACAAGTTCAATTGCGTTAGAATATACTTATTGGACGTGTACACGAGAATGTGTGCTGAGGGGCGCCATGCCGAAATTTGAAACGCCGTGTACCCGCTGTTGGTAAGCGTTGAAATCGCTTTGGCTTTGATGTCGTTGGCCATCGTAGCGGCGTGGTAGCAAATCGATTTGGTGATGAATCGTTTGGTACGCACGTGTGGCGGGTTTTGGGGAACTTGAATCAAAGGCGAATCTTCGACAGCCTCAATGATTTGGGTCATTTTTTCAATGACTTGCACGGGATAGTTTCCTACCGAGGTTTCACCCGAAAGCATTACCGCATCGGCGCCATCCATAACCGAGTTGGCCACGTCGTTGACTTCAGCACGGGTGGGAGTCAAGCTGGTAATCATGGTTTCCATCATTTGGGTCGCTACGATTACAGGGATACGGGCTGTTTTGGCGCGGTGGATTAATTTTTTCTGAATCAAAGGCACTTCGTGTGCTGGAATTTCCACCCCGAGGTCACCCCGCGCTACCATCAATCCGTCGCAGTAGGCCACAATCTTGTCGATGTTTTCAACGGCTTCGGGTTTTTCAATTTTGGCGACAATCGGAATTTTATGATCGGTATGTTCAGAAATTAATTCTTGCAATTCCATCAAGTCTTTAGGGGTGCGCACAAAGGAGAGTGCAATCCAATCCACGTCGTTTTCAATAGCAAAAATCGCGTCTTTGATGTCTTTTGGGGTCAAAGCAGGAAGGGAAACCTTGGTGTTGGGCAGGTTAACTCCTTTTTTGGATTTTAGGGGACCTCCTTGAATGACTTTGGTTTTTACTTCGTTTTTTCCGTCGGTTTCGATGACTTCAAAAATGAGTTTCCCGTCGTCGAGAAGGATGCGTTCGCCTGGATTTACATCACTAGGAAACGCTTTGTAGTTCATGTATACGCGTTCGGCATTGCCGGGAACGTCTTCGGCAGTTTGAAAAGTGATTACATCTCCTGGATTAACCACAACGTCTTCTTTCATAACACCTACCCGTAATTTGGGTCCTTGTAAGTCGGCTAAAATAGCGGTGGTGTAGCCAAATTCCTGGTTTAATCCACGGATAATGTCAATTCGCTCCTTTACATCGACATAATCGGCATGCGAAAAGTTAATACGGAACACATTGACTCCGGCGTCGATCATGTCTTTGATTACCTCGCGGGTACTACACGCCGGCCCCAAGGTGGCCACGATTTTGGTTTTTTTTCTAGTCGGCATTCTTTTAAAAAATTAGATTGTGTTTGGACTTTAGTTGTTTTTTATCAATACGGTAAGCCATACTTACCCATTCAATTTCGCTGATTTTTCGAATCACTTCATCCAAATCGACATTGTTTTCTAGATTGTCAATTTTGAGAATATAATCCACTTTTTTGTATTCGGGCAATAAATACACCGAAGTGGCAACATCATTTTTTAGCGCGGCAAACAACACCCCAGGACCTTGCGTTTCGGTGATGACTTCACTTTTATTTTGCACCAAATGCCAGGTAATGAAGCGGGATTCGTCATAAAATTCAAAGCGTGAAAGTCCGGTACTTCCTTCTTTGATTTGTATGTGAAGGTCTTCTTGGGTTCGTGCCAACAAAACGTCGAGTTGTCGGTTTAGGTGAAAGGCCAAACGGGAATCTTCCAACGAAGTGTGCAAGGCGATTACCTCGTAATCTTGCGCTTCAAATTCATGGATGTAGATTTTTTGCGTCGCCATTTCCGCCTCGTCAATCACATTAAAGGAGTAGTTGACAGATACTAAGTCGTTAAATCCTGCTGCTTTTAAGTCACGGCAGTTTTGCAGAACTGTTCGCAGGTTATAACCCATCCGCATTTTGCGAACCAGTTCTTGAGAACCACTGGTAATACCAATTTCAAAGTAATTCATTCCTGTTTTCACCATCAAATCACACACTTTTGGTGTGAGGTTGTCGGCGCGGATATATGCTGCCCAGTGAATATCCGTCATTCCAGAATCAACGATTTTCTGTAGGAGTTCTTCAGCATCATCGATAAATTTGCGAGCAGGTATAAATTGAGCATCAGTAAACCAGAAGTTTCGTATGCCGCGATTGTAAAGTTGTCGCATTTCAGCTACGACTTCATCAGCTGGATTGACGCGAACTTGTTTACCTTCAACAACAGTGTAAACACAGTAGCAGCAGTTGTGGGGACAACCGCGTTTGGTTTGCACACCTATATAGAAGTCTGCTTCTTGCAGGTAGTAATTGAACTCGGGCCAGATGCTTTCTATGTAGTCGTAGTTACAGGCAGCTTTCTCAATTGGAGTTGGTTGTTCGTGGATCAGGCGCGGACGTGGTTGTGCCTCTCCTACCACATAACACCGTTCTTCTCTAAAATCTCTGCCTGTTAAAAGTTTTTCTAGCAGAGTCTCCCCTTCTCCTACAGAGACAATTGTTCCTTTGGGCAGACTTGTTCTCAGTTGCTCGTAAAATACGCTGACAGCACCGCCACCCACTACTAGACGAGTATCCGGATTGTACTTCCTAGCGCGTTTCAAACCACGCTTGATTAAGCCTAAGTTACGCCACAGTTCTGTGTAGTAACTTATTAGCATCCGCAAGCTGCCCAATGCTCCATGGGCTTTTACTAAGGGATTCTTGGCGTAGAAAAACTCAAAGGAATACTGCAATGGATTGCCACCGCGCCCCCCTACTGGAGCATAAATTTGGATGTCCCGCCATGAGAAGACAAGCAGTGTTGGTTGAAATTCATCAATACAGCGGTCTAGGGCAGTGGCGTAATCGATAGGTGGCACTGTTCCTAAATCAAAAATTTGCTGCTTAATTTCGGGAAACAGTTTGTGGACGTGGTCTGAAAGGTAGACAACGCCAATGGGAAAGATAGGGTTACAAGGAAGGCGAACGTAGAGAATTCGGTTTTCCATCACAGTTGTCTTGACTTCCATTTTGCCTGAGTTTGGGAAAAAGCACGAGTAATAACTGCTTCTATATGGTTTTTGTTATGTTTTTTGTCCTCTATCACAATCTTACTTGACATTTCACTCAGATTGTTGATAAGCGAGCTGCTTGACTTATATACTTCCTTATTTACACCCAAGATGAAGCTGTTACCCACTGCATTCAAACGCTGATTCGTGAAGGTCGTCATGGGTCTTTAGTTATTGGTCATTTGTCACACAATGAACCAAGACAATGGACGCTCTCAAAGCGATCGCGCTGATAATATGCAAGTTGTGGGCGCAACAGACCCTCTTTTTTCAAGGGCTAAGGGTGAGGAGTGGGTTTTTCTCGCTTTTACCCTTTTCTCCTGGCTGTTTTTGCTTTTGGAGATAGGTAATCACAGAGAGATGGTTCTTATATCTTTACAATAACATTACTTCCATTTCATAAATCCACGATCTACGTTGGGCAATCGTAGCGTTTAAATAGAAAAGCGGCGATTCTCGGATTAACATATTAATTTCTACAAGCGCCAAATATTGTATTTGTGTGCCACTAATATACAATTGCAGAAAAAACATAAATTTTTACGAATTTTTCATATCCGTGCCATATCTAAAGGTAGAAATTGTGTGTAAAAGTTCATATGGTAGTCGGGATTACAGCATATGGGGATCGGCAGGTGTTAGCTTTGACTGGTGTAATATGTATTACCTCTTCTTGGGGCAATGCTGGTCGGTCTAGGGTTAATCTCTTTGAATCAGGTGACTAACAGCGTGCGAAAGCTAAATGCAGCGCTCATCATATCCCTAATGGGAGCTGCAATGGGGCTTTCGTTTGCTTTGCTGTGGAGTCAAATTGAAGGACACGCCCCTTACACCCGCACCTTAGAATGGGCTGCGGCAGGCAATTTTCACCTGAGCATGGGCTACACTATTGACCATCTGGCAGCCCTCATGCTAGTGATTGTGACGACTGTAGCCTTCTTGGTAATGGTTTACACCGATGGCTACATGTCTCACGATCCAGGCTATGTCCGGTTTTACGCCTATCTCAGCTTGTTTGGCTCCTCAATGTTGGGTTTGGTAGTCAGCCCCAATTTGGTACAGGTTTATATCTTCTGGGAACTGGTTGGGATGTGTTCCTACCTGCTGGTTGGCTTTTGGTACGATCGCAAGGCAGCAGCAGATGCTTGCCAAAAAGCGTTTGTGACCAACCGTGTAGGTGACTTTGGTCTGCTATTGGGCATTCTCGGGCTGTTCTGGGCAACAGGAAGCTTTGATTTTGATGTCATGGGCATTCGTCTTGGAGAACTGGTGAATAGCGGTTCTTTAAGCAATTTCCTCGCCGTGCTGTTTGCAATTTTAGTTTTTCTTGGACCAGTGGCAAAATCTGCCCAATTTCCCCTTCATGTCTGGCTACCAGATGCGATGGAAGGTCCCACCCCCATTTCAGCTTTGATCCATGCAGCAACAATGGTGGCAGCGGGAGTTTTCCTAGTTGCCCGCATGTACCCAGTGTTTGAACACGTCCCAGCAGCAATGAACATCATTGCCTTCACTGGAGCATTCACAGCATTTTTGGGTGCGACAATTGCTATTACTCAAAACGACATCAAAAAAGGTTTGGCATACTCCACCATCTCCCAACTCGGTTACATGGTGATGGCAATGGGAGTCGGTGCATACACCGCAGGTCTGTTCCACCTCATGACCCATGCCTACTTTAAGGCGATGCTGTTCCTTGGTTCCGGTTCTGTGATTCATGGCATGGAAGGTGTCGTTGGTCACGACCCTGCTTTGGCACAGGACGTCCGCTTGATGGGTGGGCTGCGAAAGTATATGCCAGTTACCGCAGTTACCTTCTTGATTGGTTGCTTGGCAATTTCCGGTATCCCGCCTTTTGCTGGTTTCTGGTCGAAAGATGAAATCCTCGGTGCAGCCTTTAACGCGAACCCAATTCTTTGGTTTGTTGGTTGGCTGACTGCAGGAATTACTGCTTTCTATATGTTCCGGATGTATCTGACTACCTTTGAAGGTAAATTCCGGGGCAATCAAACCGATAAGTGGGAGAAACTCAAGTCACCCATAGGGATGGCACTTGTTACAGGTTTTGATACAACACGTGCTTTTGGTCCCGGTGCAATGACTAAAGGGGAACTAGAAGAATCTTCCGAACACCACCACGATGACCACGGACACGGGCACAGTGAATATCCCCACGAGTCACCTTGGACTATGACTCTGCCGTTGGTTGTTTTGGCATTTCCTTCCATGCTAATTGGTTTGTTAGGCACTCCTTTTGCTAACTACTTTGAGGAGTTCATCTACTCACCAAATGAAACCTTAGAGGAAGTGGTGGAAAAGGCTGCTTCGTTCAACCCAACAGAATTCTACGTTTTAGCAGGAGGTTCGGTGGCAATTTCCGTAGTTGGGATTACCCTGGCTGTCCTCACCTACTCCTGGAGTAAGATTAACCCCGTGGAAATTGCGGCAAAAGTGAAACCGCTTTACGAGTTATCTCTCAACAAGTGGTACTTTGATGACATCTATCATCGCGTTTTTGTAATAGGTCTGCGTCGCCTAGCAAGACAAGTGATGGAAGTTGACTTCCGCGTGATGCGGGCATTCATTAATCGATTCCACTTGCCACGAGGGGCTGCATCGGTCAATCGGGTGTCATGACTACCATCATCGATCCAGAATTCCACAGCTGCTTCCCCGTCTTCTGGAATATCAACTAACTTAGCCCACAAAGGTTGAATTTCTAATGGATAGGTCACCGGATCGAATAAAGGTTTGAGCCCATAATGGTTGAGTACCTCTAAATCGCTTTCAAAGATTCTAAGCAGACGTTGGCGATTCTCCGGTTGCAAAGAGACTTGGCTGAGTTTTTGCTCCCCGTAAGCAACTCTCATGAGAGTGGGAATCGTAACGCGCTGTTCTCTACCCATTTTGATTTTAAATAATAACCACAGCATCATACGAGCTGCACCCTCATGCTTCTGCCAAATGCTCATCACCGCACTTAATAAGGCTTTGGGTAAAGTACCGTATTGGTAGAAAGTAGTACGCTCCTTGCACCCTTGCTGGTTCAGAAAATACTGCGCCCACTCACCCGCTTTAATTTTGAAAGTTAACCCAACCAGATGCTTGCATCCCATCTCGTCTTCCTGAAACTGGTGCTGAATGTCCAATAAATGCCACAAACGGCTTTTTTCAAGAGAAATCTCCTTAATCTTTCCTTGCGATCGCAAATTAATAGAAGCTATCAGTTTGCAGGGTTGTTGAGCAAGTTCTTTAATGAGAGCCAGCTTGGTAGATTTGCTCAAGTCTGTGCGCTTGTCCAGTCCCAGATATTTCTCAATTTGTCGGTCGTTGATGGTAAATTCCTGTTTCCAAGGCTTATCTAGACTAGTGACATGAGCAGCATATATCAAGTGCAGGCAGGCAGATCTCATATCAAATGTTTCCATCGCAGAGAAAGCCTTTTCCCCTTTCAGTGCTTCTGGCGCTTCTAAACCCAAGCTGTCGGTAACTCGGAAGGCAAGTGTACCCTTACCTCCATGAATTTGCCGTTGATAATACAGTTCTCCAGAAGCATCTATTTCCCAAAGAAGAGATTGTCGCTGTGCTAAAACGTTGCACAATTCCCAAATTACGACTGCTGAGGCAAAAGGATGGCTTTTCCCGTCCAGAAAAAGTTCCGGGCTGGGAACAATTCCAACATCAACCTTATATCTACCCTTTTTTGCTTGGCAAGGTACTGGAGAGTTGACAGGGCAAAAAATGACACATTGCGGTGCTAGATAACCTTGACAGTTATTACACAAAGTCGGGTCAATCCAGTATTCACCTTCGATAACTGCGATCGCACCTGTAGGGCACTGAGGGAGGCAGTTGTTACACTGAATACAGCGCTTAGTGATGGCGTAAGGCATAGTCTTGTACGAGCAATTTTCACCTTTGAGATGCTAACCAAAGCTGTAATCCAGTATTCAGGGATACCCATCTCTTCATAATCCCCAAATTTATTGTAGCGATAGCAATTGGGGGAACAGAGAACATTTATGCAAACAATTGTTACAAAAATACCGTTCAAAAAATACAAGAAAAAGCTCAAGAGATAGAGCAACTATCTGGTCGTCCTTTTAGTCACACCGTTAGACCTACCTCATCTAACTATGCAGATGTACAAATAGGAAAAGTTGACGATACGCTCGACCTTTATGAGCAACAATTGAAGAGAGATAACGAACAAATTAAAGACAGAATACACGCCAATGCTCAACCTAACTTTGCTGATTTTGGTCGTGTTGCTGTTAGAGGTGCAGTTATTGGAGGTAGCATTCGATTTGCTACAAAACTTTACGTTAAATATAAAGAAGGCAAAAACGTCTTTAAAGGTGAGTTAACACTTGAAGATTGGAAAGAAATTGGGTTTGATACGGCTACTGGTGCTGCACTCAGTAGTATATCGGAAACGGCAATTTATGGGTTAACCAATTTTGCTCAAATGTCTGCTCCCTTAGCTGGTGCATTCGTTAGTCGAAGGTTAAACAAGTTGCGATTATACGCTGCAAGCAAGGAGAAAACAGTCACCCAAATAGTTGAAGACTGGGTGGATCGACTCCCCAATACAGAAATTGGCAATCCAGTCACTGTCCCCACTCCCTCTTTCCCTGACGGGGAAAATTGGTCAAAAGACGCGACCTGATTTCCCGGTCATTCATCCCACGCCTCCCTACAGGTAGGACGTGGGGCAACTGACCGATCTAGCTAAAATAATCCTAGATCCAATTGTCGTATTCTGGAGCGAGGAGCGACTAATCTTGTGTTTCGCCATCTAAAGTGGAAACCATAACTGGTTGCTGATACAGAGGTACAGTGAATGTTACCGTTGAGCCTAGCCCTTCACCCAAGCTGTAAAAATTCACCTCACCGCCCATAGCTTCTACCAGCTTTTGGGATATTGCCAGTCCCAACCCCGTACCCCCATACTGACGGGTACGAGAACCATCTACCTGACTGAATAACTGAAATAGTTTGTCTTGTTTGTCTAAAGAAACTCCAATACCCGTGTCTGCAACACGCACGCGAACCGTGCCGGGAAATTGCTGTTCGTGGAACATGACTTTTTTACGAACGACATCAGCACTGACAGTGATCCCGCCTTCATGGGTAAATTTGATGGCATTCCCAACCAAGTTTAACATCACCTGTTTTAAGCGCTGGTAATCCCCGTGGACAATAATTTCATCCGACGTTGGTGGCATTTGCATTCGCAGGCTGAGATTTCTCCCCTCTGCTTGAGGGCGCATAAAATTCTCGACATCGCTAAATAGTTCATCTAGCTTAACCGATCGCAGTTCCAATTCCATTTTGCCTGCTTCGATTTTGGCAATATCTAGGATATCGTTAATAATATCAAGCAAGTATAATGATGATTTATGTGCCTCTTGAAGAAACTGCTTCTGTTCTTCGGGATCGTCCGCCATGCCCTCCAAAATCAGCTTTAAAAACCCAATAATACCGTTGAGTGGGGTTCGTAATTCATGGGTGACATTGGCGAGAAAGTCTCTAATGCGGCGCGTTGCTTGTTCGGCTTGTTGACGTGCCGCTTCTAATTCTTTGTATAAAGTAGCATGGGCGATCGCTGTCCCGAGTTGATCCGCTACATCTTTTGCCAATTCCAGGTCATCTGTCGTTATGGCACAACACGAATCTTTAAGAGTCGCTGCAATCAAGCCATTGGGACGATCCTGGTAACACGTTGCAATAACCACTGTCTTTTTCTGCTCTAATTGAGGGTGTTGGGGCGATTCCACCACAATTGGTTCTAAGCTTGAAATTGCCTGAGCAAAGCTGGGTTCAGAAGCGAAATCTATTTCCAAACCCAGCATTGAGCCTTTTACCGACTGGTGATATTCTGCTGTCACCTGCACTTTCTGACTGGAGGAATTATACGGACAGATGATACAGCGTTCGAGTTGTAAAGCTTCCCCCAAACAATCCACTGTTTGTTGCCAAATAATATCCAGGTCTAATGTCCGCCGGATATTTCTAGTAATCTGATTGATGAGTTTTTGGTGTTTGTGCGAACGTGATGCCAGTTCTAACAGTACCGATGCTTGAGGCATTAAGGTTTGTTGCTTGTCAGCTTTCACTTCTTGTAATAGCCGCCCCATCACTAAAACTGTTGTTGGGATAGTTTCTTTTGACGGCATGATTGGGCTGATAGTCAACTCTAACTCAAACAACTGCTGACCGCTGGCAAACCAGCATTGATATCTTTCAGGCACCAAAGTTGTCAAAATCTGCTGTAACTTTTCTAGATACGCAGTTCGATCCACCGGAGCAAAAGCTTGCTCCTCATTTGTAACATCAACTATTTTTTCCGCGCTTAACCCAAGGCTTTCGCTGTGTTGCCAGTAAAAGGTCAGGTAGCGTCCTGTTTGCTCTTGGGTGTACACCAACTCGGCTCCTAAATTTGGACCAATGACCAATGACCAATGACCAATGACAAATAACTAAAAATGAATTTTATATCAATCTTATACGGTCTATTTTTGCTAAGCGTTTTGGGAATCTACTGGTTTGTAGGACAACAGAAGTTGCGACTGTGGACACTACTTATTGCAAGTGTAGTATTCTATGCTTCTTTAGGTGGAGGAGGGGACTCCGGCACCGCAGCCGTGGCAACCCAAGTTCAATATATACCCTTGTTATTTGCATTAATTTATATTAACTTTCGTTTGGGAAGAGAAATTGGTGAAAATACCTCTCCCGGTAAACATAACCAAGATTGGCAGCTTTCTAATGAAGAGTGGCAATTTGCTCAAATTGATTGGAACCGCCGTCGTTTAAATCTTCTGTGGTTGGGTATCATCTTAAACGTTTTGCTACTCCTTGGGTTTAAGTACTTACAGCCTACCTTCAAGTTTTTATTTCACGTGCCCACAACTTCAACTGCCGACTCTTTTAAATTAATCGCGCCCTTAGGAATTTCTTTTTTCACCTTTGAGTGCATTGCTTATTTGGTTGATGTCTATCGTGGGGCACCTGCTACTAAGGAATTTCTCAAATTTGCCGTCTATAAATTTTTCTTTGCCAAATTGATTTCTGGGCCTATTACGCGTTTCCACACCTTAGCAAATCAATTCCAAAATCTCCGGTTTCCCAGCCTTGATTTAGTCACAGAGGGATTGTGGTTGATTGCTAGAGGTGCTGCGAAAAAACGTATTTTGGCAGACCATCTGGGAATTTTTGTTGATGTCTGTTTCGGTAACCTGCAAAGGGCTGGTAGTGCCGATTTATGGTTAGCTACATTTGCCTATGGCTTACAGCTGTACTTGGACTTCAGCGGCTACGTTGATATCGCTCGTGGCACTGCTATGCTCTTTGGCTTGGTTTTACCTGAAAATTTTAAAGCTCCCTATTTTAGTACTAGCATTGCTGATTTTTGGCGGCGCTGGCACGTCACTTTAGGGGATTGGTTGAGAAACTACCTGTACTTCCCATTGGGGGGTTCGCGCAAGGGATTAGACCGAACCTGCCTGAATTTATTGATTGTGATGTTAATTGCAGGTATCTGGCATGGAGCAGCGTTGGGTTTTGTCGTTTGGGGTTTATTCCACGGGCTAGCCTTGGTCGTTCATCGCCTTACTGACGCTATTAGCGATCGCTTTGAAGATTTAGAGAACTTTTGGCACAAACCACTGGGCACATTTGTAGCTTGGCTGCTCACCCAACTGATGGTTTTCACCTCGTGGATTTGGTTTCGCCTACCAAATCTCAATGACTCTTCCCTAGTATTTCAGCATTTATTCGGTCACTCAGCGGATGTACAATTTGCTCAAAAGGTCTACGTAGAAGTTTTGAATATAAGTCAATTCCAGCTAACCCTACTGCTTGGTGCTTTGGGTATGGTTATGGCTGGGCTCTACGCTTTTAAGCAGACCTTAAAGTTACACCTCAGCTGGCCCATCAAGCTTGTGTTTGTACCCTTGTGCTTGTACGGTGTTTGGATGCTCGCCCCAGATGGCAGCTTACCTTACATCTACTTTGATTTCTAATTCCTTGGCGGGTATTGCTACCCAATTGTGAAGGCGATCGCGAGTTGTTCGTCCCACGTATTTGTTAGGGCAAAATAAATATAAGAAAAACTAATTTTAGATATAACAAAATTAAATATAATCTTGATACTTCAGACACAGTAATTTCATGTAAAGTCAAAATATACAGGCAAAAAATAAACTGCCTGGATTGTATCAGTTCAAAAATAAGCACTCATAACAACTAATGACCACAACCTTACAGCGTCGCGAAAGCGGCAACGCTTGGGAGCGGTTCTGCGGCTGGATCACCAGCACCGAAAACCGCATATATATCGGTTGGTTCGGCGTATTGATGATACCCACCCTACTCTCTGCAACTATCTGTTTCATCATCGCCTGGTTCCCAGAGTTGAGCGAACTTCGGGGTGGGGTAGAATTTGTGTATCGTAAGTAATGAGTCGAACATGATATTACGAATTACGAATTAGTATTACCCCCCTTTATCCTCCCTAACCAAGGGGGGAAGTCTGGAGATTCAATTCCCTCCCCTTTATAAGGTCTGGGTTAGGGAGGGGTATTTTTTATTGTTTACCGGAGATGATATAAAAATGGTTTTAAATTTTACAAATGACAAATGACCAATGACAAAGGACAAATCACAACCTAATTTAGTAACAGTCAACCTTGACAATTGTCTTCGTTTGGACGATCGCCGCAATTAAGGCTTCCGGATCGACTGGTTTAGGAACGTGCAACTGAAACCCTGCAGCCAAAGCCTTTTGCCGATCGCTTTCTGCAGCATAAGCCGTCAGAGCAATTGCCTTAATTGACCCCCCTTTTTCTGGTGGCATAGCTCTCACTTGACGCAACAATGTATAGCCGTCTATTTCAGGCATTCCAATATCTGCCAGCAAAATATCAAACTCGCTTTGATTGAGCTTTTGCAACGCCTCTGTTGCAGAGGGTGCTGATATCACCCTAGCACCAGCTTGTTCTAAAACAAACGCTATTAATTCCAAATTGTCTGCATCGTCATCTACAGCCAAAACTTTGATCCCTTGCAAAGTCAGTGTACTTTGCATTGATGCCACCTCCTGATTGGTTGAAGTCGGTGTTGATACCAAGGGAAGCGTGACAGTGAAAGTTGCTCCCTGTCCTTCTCCTGGGCTTTCAGCTAGAATGGTTCCTCCATGTAGCTCGACAATTTGACGTGCGATCGCCAGCCCCAACCCCAAACCGCCGAAAGTTCGAGTTAAGCTGCTATCTGCTTGACGGAAGTAATCAAAGACGTAGGGCAAAAATCCCGGCGGAATGCCTTTGCCCGTATCGCCAACAACAACTTCTGCTCGGTCACCAACTTGCTTTAGCCGGATTTCCACACGCCCACCATTAGGAGTAAACTTGATAGCATTAGATATCAAATTCCAGACAACCTGTTGCAAACGAGTGGCATCGCCTAAAACATTCCCCACCTTCGATTCAAAATGAGTCTGAATTTGGATCGCTTTTGCATCGGCTGCCAGATGTACTGTCTTAATCACTGCTTCAATTATAGTTCTCAGGTCAATAGAACTGGGATTCAAACTGAGCTTGCCTTGTAAAATGCGAGAAATATCAAGTAAATCCTCAATAAGTTCGACTTGTAACTTAGCGTTGCGCTCAATGGTTTCTAGAGCCACCTCTGTTTTGTTAGCATCAAGTTTGCCCCCCCGCAGCAATTTCGTCCAACCCAAAATTGGGTTCATTGGAGTTCTCAATTCGTGGGAGAGAACAGCAAGAAATTCATCTTTCGTCCGGTTGGCGGCTTCAGCGGCAGCTAGTGCCTGTTGCTTGGCTTCATACAATTGGGCACGGGCAATTGCCTGAGCGCACTGTTGAGCCAAGGCAAGGATAAATCCCCGGTCATCATCCTTTAAGGGCGAGAATTGAGCAAAGTTGAGTGACATCGCTCCCACTGCCCGACCCTCAACCATCAGAGGTAACGAAAGCCAACTGGCATAATCAAGAGCATTGTAGTATTCTGCCAAGTGAGGATAACGAGCAATTCGTGCTTCTAGAGGCTCTTCCCAAATAGGTGTGCCAGTGCGTACTGCTTCCGCTAGTGGAACTGATGATGTTATTGGAAAGCGACGCCACTCCTCAATTAGATGGCGATCGTAACCAACAGAGTAGATAATTTCTAGCTCTGTATTATTGCCGTTAACAATTGCCACAATACCAGAACAGGCATTCAAAACGGCAGTGCATTGCTCAATAATTACCTCAGCCGCTTCCCTGGGCGTAAGTGGATCGGAGAGGGCTGCTGTCACCAACTGGAGACAAGCAGTACGATCGGCAGTTTGCTCTGCTTGCTGGCGTGAGAG
>NZ_BAAFZH010000023.1:0-19999 GCF_054684315.1 Scytonema sp. NUACC21
TGGCAGATAAAAAATTCTATTTCCGATTTGATAAAGCTCGTCGAGACAATCAAAGGTGTCGTTAGCGACGATTTTATTGAAACTATTGGGCTGGGATTTCATTTGGCCCCAATGAATGTTCGTGTCACTCCCTATTTGCTGAGTTTGATTGACTGGAATGACCCGTGGAACGATCCAATTCGCAAACAGTTTATACCTGTGAGCAACCAACTGATGGAAGACCACCCGATGCTGACACTTGACTCCCTCCATGAGCAGAAAGATTCTCCAGTATCAGGTCTGACACACCGCTATATAGACAAAGCACTTTTTTTGACAGTAAATTCATGCCCGGTTTACTGTCGTTTCTGCACGCGCAGGTATGCTATTGGCGCGGACACTGAAACTGTTAAAAAAGTGAATCTGTCCCTCTATTCGAAACATTGGGAAAATGCGTTTCAATACATTGAGTCCCGTCCAGAACTAGAAGATATAGTCATTAGCGGTGGTGACACCTATAACTTATCTGCCGAAGCTCTTAAGAAAATCGGTTTTCGGCTACTTCAGATGCCCAATATTCAACGCATTCGCTTTGCAACCAAAGGGCTTGCCGTCATGCCAATGAAAATTCTTAGCGATGAGAAGTGGGTAGATGCAATCACGGAAATAGTCCTTTTAGGACGTAAACTACACAAACAAGTAGCTATCCACACGCACTTCAATAACGCTCAAGAAATCACAATGATATCCAAACTTGCTATGGATAAGTTGTTTGAGCGTGGTATAAATGTACGTAACCAGTCGGTACTGCTGCGTGGTGTCAATGACACATCTGAAAAAATGCAGCTTCTTGTTAAACGACTGAGTTATATTAACGTCCAGCCTTATTATGTCTTCCAACACGACATGGTCAAAGGTGTCGAAGATCTTCGCACTTGCGTTCAAACTGCTATCGAAATTGAAAAGGATGTGCGTGGTGTGACTGCGGGCTTCAACACGCCAACGTTTGTCTTAGACGCCCCTTGTGGTGGCGGCAAGCGTTGCATTCATTCCTACGAATACTACAACCGCGAGACGGGCGTGAGTGTGTACACAGCACCATCGGTCAAGCCAGGTCAATACTTCATGTATTTCGATCCCTTCCACAGCCTATCAGAAGAAATTCGTCAGGCATGGAAAGACCAAAAGAAACGACAACAAATGTGCTTAGATGCAATATACCATAGCGGTATGGCAGTGTGCTCTTTATAGCCTAAGAAGTAAGGGATTTCTATAGGTCGATTCGTCATTCCTACCCGCTTCGCTTGGGCTTAGTAGAGCTTGTCATTGATTGAGGAGTATGTCAGTGATTGCTTCAGGAGAGCGTTTGTATTAGTATGAGAGGTTTATGATAAAATTAGTTCCAGCAACTCACGGACACACTCTGGGTGTTGTGTTGATTGTTTTTACAGCTTTAATTTTGGGAACTATTCCTGCAGCAATCAAGGAGGCGATCGCTAGTCTTTCGCCAACTACGCAATTTGCAGTTCGCTTCCTCATTGGGGCAATAGTTCTCACCCCATTTGTTCGTAACCTGAGTGTCAAGTTAGTACGTGACGGAGCCATTCTCGGAGTATTACTTTTTACAATCTTTGCTACTGCCACGATTGGATTGGAAACTGTCAGTGCAAACCGGGCTTCATTTATCTTTGGTCTTAACATGGTGTTTGTCACCCTGTTTGAGCTACTGTTTCGCAAGCGCTTATCCGTTAGGGCAGTACTAGCAGTGATACTTGCTTTTACCGGAATTGGGGTAATGTCTTGGCAAAGTGGGGAACCTCTTATCGGGGACTTTTGGTTGTTGGCTTCTGCCTTCAACGATGCCGTTTATATTATTGTGCTTGAAATGTTTTCGTCAGAGCACCAACCCATACCATTGGCTACAATCCAGATTTGGGTTGTAGCAGTGCTAGGCATATTGTGGGCTGGTTTCGGAGTGACTGAACACCCGTAAAAGCCTTCATTATCTCGATAGAAAGCCATATAAATTTCAGTACAATCGGCAATAAACTGGGTGAGTTTTGAAGGACGGCGCTGTAAATTATCTTCAACCACTTGGCGGGGTAAAGGGGCTTTCATCGCTACATCCAAACCCACTAAAGTGAGGGGAATTCCAGATTCCATTACGATTTGAGCCGCATCAGGATCTACAAAAAAATTGAATTCAGCCGCAGCCGTAATATTTCCAGGTACGGTAACAGCTCCGCCCATGATGATAATTCGCCCTATTTTGTTTATTGTGGCAGCATCTTTTTGAATTGCTGTAGCTAAATTCGTTAGTGGTCCTAAAGCCACAATATTCAGACTGTCGCCGTAGTCTTGGGCTGTCTTGAGAATGACATCAATAGCATTCTCTGTAGATGGTTCAATCGTGAGTTTGGGATAGCGGGGTGTGCCGTCAGCTTCTTTAAATCGATTTAATTCACCAAGCCCATCTGCGCCATGAATGCCTGCGGCATTAAACGGCTGTTTAACTAGTGGTTTTTCACAGCCTTTAGCAACAATAGGTAGGGTATTGGGTTGGACAATACTTAGAACCCGCAATACATTATTAGCTGCTTGGTCTATATGGATATTACCAGCTACAACGGTAATTGCTTTCAAATCTAATTTCGGTGAGTTCAATGCCATAATCAGCGCCAAGGCATCATCAACACCTCCGTCTGTATCTACAAGCATTGGCATAGGTTCGTTTTGAAGCATCGTCACGCTGGTTGCTCCTCTTGTTGAAGGAATGGTAACAGAACTCATTTTTTACCACAAAGAAGTCAGCAGTCAGAATCCAAAATTCTTGGAAAATTAAGCGTGCTCATACTACTTGATGTTCCCGTTAATTATTAAGCTTGGATATCAAAGCCTTCTGAATTCTTAATTCTGGATTCTGAATATTTATTCAAATGCTATGATTGATATATCAATCTTCCTTCAATATAGCTGTTAATATTTTGATGATGTCCAAAAAATTCTTCGAGGATATCCTGGCAGGATGTTGAGATGACCTTTGAGTTACCTAATTCTTCATGTGTTATACCTAAATTTGGCTCGGAATTTTGGTAACGATAGCCATCAATACATATAGTGTATAGACTATCCTCTTGTATGGATTGTCCATTAATGTTTAAAGATTCAACCCTTTTTTGGGTATTATTGTAAACTGCTCTAACCCCTTTATTTACTTGGAAATACTCACTTCCACCCAATCTTTGCTCTGCAGGTCTCATAATATGTGTAAATATCTTTGTGAGATTTACCCCGCTCACTGTAAATTTATAAAGAGTATCGTTGTAAGGGTAAACCCTTTTGAGATCGCTCAATGTCATTAGAGGTCCTAATTCCGTTCCGCGTATTGCACCACTCGCTACAAAAACTACATCTAACTTATCTTGTTCGGCAAAAATATCGGCAATTAAGTTACCCAACTCTGTTTCCTCTTCACGCTTGGGATGGGTTAACTTCCGTGCTAATCGTCCAACCAATCGATTATACTTGCGGTCAACTTCTTCTTTGAAAGTAGCAATCAGCTTGTCGATATTGGGATCGGGTTGTGCTAACTTGTTATCCACAGGCAGAAGTTGCCACTTCCATTCCACAATGCTGTTAGTATCGTCATCCACTATAATATCGAAACGCCCAATCTGGTCTGTGCCAACTCCAGCCTGTGCAATCAGAATATTGTTGACTTTTGCAGGTTGTTCTAAAAATGTATGGGAGTGTCCTCCAAGTATCATATCCACACCCCATTCTGGCTTTAGCATTTCTGCTAATTTTTTGTCCTCTTCAAAACCGATATGCGTTAGAAGAATTGTTAGGTCAATATCCTCATTTTTGTAGGCATTACAAATCTTACCAACTTCTAATGCTGCATCTTCAAGGTTTATAAAAGTACCAATACTGCGATCGCGTTTTAATGTCCTCAGAGCTTCTCCCTTGAAGTCGTTTACCATCTTTAATATATCGGATTTTTGATTATATTCATTGCCATTTTGGCATTTTTTTGATTTATTATAAGATTGTTAAAATCATAATATAAATTAACAGAATAAATAGGATTTTTGTGTTTTTAAAAATTATTAAATTCCTATATTAATCAATGCAATTCAAGTGATCTTTGATAAGAAACTAAGTAGATCGGTATGAAAAAATATAACTGGGAATGGTCGTCCTTAGCCATTGGTTATTCGTCATTAGTAAGGCTTTCTGAAATATTTACATTTTGTAATATAGTTCTGTTTATTCCCACCTACTTAGAAACTTAGTTTTTGCAGAAACCCAGTACAAAAACTGATAAGGAACCCTTATAGGTTTTTCCCTGCACAATTGGTTGTAACCATTTTGACTGTTAAAAATAGTCTTTGTTTCGAGATAACCTCTAAGTAAGATCGGACACTATAAGATTAGGAGAACTGATGAAGAATCAAACCTGTTTTGGATGCTCAGGTGTCCGAGTCTATGTATCAAGATTTCTGGTATTTAGCGCCTGGGTTGCGGTTACCTGCGCGGTTTTCTCGCAGTCCGGCTGTATGCGCGAGAAAACGAAAAAGATTGTCGGATTTTCGCAGACGGAGAACATCGGTCCGTGGCGCATCGCCGAAACGAATAGCATTAAGAAGGAAGCCGCCAAGCGTAAGGACACTTACGATTTCCTGATGACCGATGCCCAAGGGCAGACGTCGAAGCAGTTCGCCGATATTGAGGATTTGATTGCACGGCAAGTTGACGTCATATTCCTCGCGCCACGGGAGTATGAGGGTCTCACTCCCGCTCTGGAAGCGGCGAGAGCGGCAAAAATACCGGTGTTTCTTATTGACCGTGAAGCTGCGGGAAAACCGGGGGAGCACTTCGTCAGCTTTCTCGGGTCAGATTTCATCGCCCAAGGTCGCCGCGTTGGTGAATGGCTTGCCCAGGCGACCAACGGCAAGGCGTCAATCGTGGAGCTTACCGGAACGGCGGGCTCGTCGGTTGCAATCGACCGGGCTAAGGGGTTTCGCGACGCCATCGCTAGTTATCCCAACATGAAGATAGCCGCCACGCAGACAGCGGATTTTTCGCGGGCTGCGGCCCAGCGCGTCATGGAAAACATCATCCAAGCCAAGGGCTCCGACATCACCGTAGTGTATGCTCACAACGATGAAATGGCATTGGGTGCCATCCAGGCTCTCAAGTCCGCAGGCATGAAACCGGGTAAGGATGTCATGGTTGTTTCAATCGACGGTCAGAAAGCCGCCCTTGAGGCAATTATCCGTGGTGAGCTTGGGGTGAGTGTCGAATCAAACCCGCGTTTTGGCCCACTTGTTTTCGCCACGATGGAGAAGTATTTTGCTGGTGAGAAAATTCCTCCTAGGATCGTTCTCAAGGACAGACTCTTCGACAAAAGCAATGCTAAGGATTTCGTGCATGAAGCATACTAGTACAAAAAGGCTGTTCGCGTAGCGTCTCCTTTGGAGAAGTATGAAGGCATTTGGATGAAAGTAACAGCTTTATACTATAAGCTTTATGGCAATTTGCAATCGCAGCCTTATTTTCGCGCCCTGTATACTAGGTGGTTCGCGATAGGAAGTACTGCTATCGGCTCGAAGATTATTAATTATCATGAACCGCAAAGTCGTGTATACTCCTGCCGATATAGCCTACGGCATCGCAAAGCCTCGTGAAGCAAGGTAGGCATAGATATGTACTCCGAAGGAGTTGCTTGAAGCTAGAAAGAGGTAAAGTAGTCATGCCCGAACAACCTCGCCTACCCTGTAAAGCTAGGGGTATGGGTATCTTGCGGAAAAGAAAAATGAATCAGGCGGCTCGAACTGTCCTGCGGATGACGGACATAAAGAAAAGTTTTTCTGGGGTGCTAGCGCTCCGAAGCGTCGATTTTGAACTGAAGGCTGGCGAGATCCATGCGCTGGTCGGCTGGGTGTTGGGCAAACGACGGTGAATTTCTTCAATGCGGCTGATTGCTAAAATTTCCCCAGTTGGCTTGCGGGTAAACTTGTACGCACCGTGGCTGGTACCGATAGCAACTGCCAAAGCGTCTACTTGGGTTTGCTCGACGAACTCAACTGCTTGGTCTGGGTCGGTCAGCAACTGGTCGTGGGATAGCTTACCTTCAGCACCGTGTCCGTCTTCTTTATCGCCCATACCAGTTTCCAGAGAACCCAAGCAGCCGAGTTCACCTTCAACGCTAACGCCAATAGAGTGAGCAACTTGAACCACTTCACGAGTGACGTTCACGTTGTACTCGAAGCTCGCAGGAGTTTTAGCATCGGCTTCCAGCGAACCGTCCATCATGACGCTGGTAAAACCTTGACGAACAGCAGAGTAGCAGGTTGCAGGGCTGTTGCCATGATCTTGGTGCATGGCAATGGGAATATGGGGATAGGTTTCCACCGCTGCCAAAATAAGGTGACGCAGGAAGTTTTCACCAGCATACTTACGAGCGCCACGAGAAGCTTGTAATATTACGGGGCTATCTGTCTCATGAGCAGCCTGCATAATAGCTTGGATCTGCTCCATATTGTTTACGTTAAAAGCAGGAATGCCGTAGTCGTTCTCAGCCGCGTGATCCAACAGCAGCCGCATTGGCACGAGAGCCATAGATAGTCCTCCTAATTGTCGTTGTCAGCTAGTGGGTGAGACAAGCGTAGTGGTTACGCTATTTTTAATAGTATTTTAAGCTTATAGGAAATTATAACTACTGTTGTATCTTTATGTTGAAAAACTTTAAGACAAATAGTTAATCTTAAACATTTTTGTCCTTTTTCGTTAAGAATCTTTAAAAGTACATACTACAAAACGCGGCATACCGCGTTTCAACTGTGGCTTATTTTTTTATGGGTCGCCCGGGATTCGAACCCGGAACTAATCGGTTAAAAGCCGAGTACTCTACCGTTGAGTTAGCGACCCTCTCGTTCTCTCGACTATGCCATCATAGCATAGACGAATATAGATTTGTAAAGGGGTCTAGAGAAAATTCACTGTGAGCCGCACGAATGCGTCATGGCTGGCTTTTGGTTCCAGCACCGTCAGGCTTTCACCCGTGTTTAGAGCATTGCGAGGAGCGCTCCAAGGTTCCAGACAGTAGAAATTCTTCCCTTTAACAGTCCAGAACACTAAAGTGGAAAATATGTTGCTATATTCCATCTCCAATTTTAACTTACGGCTGTTATCTATAACAGCTGCTGAATTTTTGCTTGGCTGCTTAAAGGCAACATCAATGACATCAATGTTGTAGTCAAAGCCACCATGAAATGGGTGAATTTCCTTGGTGATTTGGTCTTGATACTCGGTAGCAGGGATTTCAAACTCTAACTGAGTTTTGTCAGTTGTAAGAAAGTAAGGATGGAACCCGGTAGAAAAAGGCATTGCTTCCGAGGAAAGATTTGTATATCGCTGCCCAATTTCTAAAGTATTGCCTTGGAGTTCATAGGTAAAGACCAGTTTGAAGTCAAAAGGATAAACAGCGCGTGTTTGTTCGTTGCTGCTTAGGGCTATGGTCAGATTAGCTTTTTCTTGAGAACTCTCGTCTCCTATCACTTCCCAAGCTAGGTCACGGGCGAAACCGTGTTGTTTCAAAATATACCGCTTGCCGTTATAGATATAAGCGTTATCAGGGAGGTTGCCGCAAATGGGAAATAAAATCGGAATACCGCCCCGCACACTTAATTCAGGATTAGCAAAGCGTTCCTCATCCAAGTAGAGAATTTCTTGACCTTGTAAGCGCCAACTCGTAACAATCCCACCTCGTTCTGGCACTACCTCCAAGCGGGATTGGTTTGTTTGTATGTATCGTTTACTCATAAGATGTGTTAAGGGTTAGTGGTTAAGGGTTAGTGGTTAGTGGTTAGGGGTTAGACTACTAACTACTAACCACCAACTACTAACTACTAAGAATTTACTGTGAAATTCTATACCGAAGAAGGCAACTGGGATGTGGCTGGCAACAATACGCCGGTCTTCTTTATCCGCGACCCACTCAAGTTTCCAGATTTCATCCATACACAAAAGCGCAATCCCCAAACGAATTGCAAAGATGCCAACGCCATGTGGGATTATTGGTCACTTAGCCCAGAGGCGCTGCATCAGATCACAATTCTGTTTTCCGATCGCGGAACTCCCAAAACCTATCGCCACATGAACGGCTATGGTAGCCATACCTTCAGCCTGATTAATGCCCAAGGAGAACGGGTATGGTGTAAGTTTCACTTCAAAACCATTCAGGGGATTGAAAACTTTACTGCACAAGAGGCGATGCGGGTCAAGGGAGAAGACTCAGACCATGCAACCCGTGACTTGTTTGAAGCTATTAAGCGTGGAGACTATCCGAAGTGGCGAGTCTGCATCCAGGTGATGACAGAGGAACAGGCAGTACGCCATCGGGATAATCCTTTTGACCTGACAAAGGTTTGGAAGCATTCAGAATATCCTTTGATTGACGTGGGGATTCTCGAACTCAACCGCAATCCACAAAACTACTTTGCGGAAGTAGAACAGGCGGCGTTTTCTCCTTCTAACGTTGTTCCTGGCATCAGTTTCTCTCCAGATAAGGTATTGCAAGCCCGCATCATGTCCTATTCCGATGCTCACCGTTACCGTCTTGGTGCCAACTATCAGCAATTACCCGTGAATCAACCGAAGTGCCCGGTGATGCACTACCAGAGGGATGGTGCGATGGCATTGGGCAATAATGGCGGCAATGCACCCAACTACGAACCTAACAGCTATGAAGATACGCCCAAGCAGAATTGTGCTTATGCAGAGCCTGCTTTGGACTTGGGCAATGTCAAAGCCGACCGCTACGACCACCGTGCGGGAAATGACGATTACACCCAAGCCGGAGATCTTTATCGGCTGATGAGTCCCGACCAACAGGAACGTCTCATCCAAAATATTGTGGGCAGTTTGAGTCAAGCACGAAGTGATATTCAGATGCGCCAACTGTGCCATTTCTTCCGTGCAGATGTGAATTACGGTCGTCGTGTGGCAGAAGGATTGGGGATCGCGATCGATTTATCTCAGATTCCAACTTCTGGTCAACCTGTCGGTGCAAGAGAATAAGTTAAAATAGGATGGCATCAATAAAGTTAACTCATGAGGGTCGTCCTTAGTACGAGTGTCATTCGTCATTAGTAAGGATTTCGGGTCGATTCACATTTCGTAACCAGTTCTATTTATTTCTGTCCACCTACTTATAGGTAGCATTTTTCAGGTTAATGAAGTACATCGGTAGGGGCATAAGTCCTGCAGACAGGCTGTCCCACTACCGCCAACAGCACTCAACACTCTTAAATAATGCTTGAGATTTGGTATTTTCCGGTTATACGTGGGAATACTTATTTTATGTGAATCTCAGTAGATTTACCTGGCTCGGTAAGTTCAAATATCAAAGTAGAGTGCTACATGAACAAAGTAACTGTAACAGAAATTGCATCTAACTTATTCCCAAAGGGAGATTACGTGTCGCCTGGATTTTCCACCGTTCAGCCAGATTCATGTTTTCCTAATATGATTTTAGGGAATAAATATGATTCTTCTTGGCTTTACCTGCGACGGGATGTTCCTCATAACTTTTATGTGGACCGACGACTGTCTCATGTTGGATTCGTCAGCCGAGATGAAGCTCATATTCTCTACAACACAGCCTTAAAATTTCAAGGTAAAAAAGCTTTAGAAGTAGGTTGTTGGATGGGTTGGTCTGCTTGTCATTTGGCTTTAGGAGGAGTAGAGCTAGATGTCATCGATCCCATGTTATCCGAAGAATTATTTCATGAAAGTGTTACAGAGTCATTGAAACGGTCGGGTATACGGGAATCGGTGAATCTCATACCAGGATACAGCCCTCAAACAGTAGAAGAAATAGCTAATAAATTGCAACGGAAATGGTCATTGATTCTTTACCTCCAGTACAACTCAAATATCAAGAATTAGCAACTCAAAAATCTAGCATTTTGGTGTTTGTTGATGATTGTGGCTTGAGTATCAAATTAGTAAACAAATTAGAAAAACAAAACCAGAATATTATTACCGTAACAATTGGTGAACAATTTACCAAACTGAGCGACTATCAATATACTATAAATCCTCAAAATCACCGTGATTACGATGTCCTCATCAACGAACTTGAAAGACAAAATAAGTTACCAAAAACGATTATTCATTTGTGGAGCGTTACACATTGTCGTGAACAAAAATTAGAAATTGAAGAAGTTGAAAAAGCCCAAATAACAGGATTTTACAGCCTGCTATATCTTGCACAAGTATTAGGAAGACAAGAAACAACTGATAATTTTGAAATCACTGTTATTTCTAACAACTTACAACCAGTAACGGCAAATGAAGTACTTTGTCCGGAGAAAGCTACTCTGCTCGGACCAATTAAAGTGATTTCCCAAGAATATTTAAATATAAATTGTCGTAGTATTGATGTTATACTTCCAGAAAACGGAAGTTGGCAAGAAGAACAACTTGTAGAACAATTGCTGGCGGAACTGAAAGTTCTTGATTCTGAAAAACTCATTGCTTATCGAGGTTTGAATCGTTGGGTACAAGCTTTTGAGCCTGTGCGCTTTGAGAAAATCAAAATCGAAAAGCCTCGACTACGAGAAAAGGGAGTCTATTTAATTACAGGTGGACTCGGAGGTATCGGACTTACTTTGGCAGAATACTTGGCTCAAACTGTACAAGCAAAGCTGCTGTTGGTGGGACGTTCCGCTTTCCCAAAAAAAGACGAGTGGGAACAATGGCTCGCCGCTCATGATGAGAGCGATCGCACTAGCCGCAAGATTCGTAAAGTTCGGGAACTTGAGCAGTTGGGTGCATCCGTTTTGGTGGTAAGCGCTGATGTGAGCAACATAGAACAAATGCAAAATGTCATTGCTCAGGCTCAACAGCAATTCGGTCAACTTAATGGTGCGATCCATGCTGCTGGCGTTCCTAGTGGTGGTGTCATTCAGCGAAAAACCCAACAAGAAGCAGAAAGTATTCTGGCTCCGAAAGTAAAGGGGACAGTAGTTCTTGATACAATTATCAAAGATATTCAGTTAGATTTCTTTATCCTAGTATCATCTAAGAATTCAATTCTAGGGGGATTTGGGCAAGTAGATTATTGTGGAGCAAATGCTTTTCTTGATGCGTTTGCTCACTGTAATGCTTCAAAATGTGGCAGATTGACTACAAGTATAAACTGGGATGCTTGGCAAGAAGTTGGGATGGCGGTAAACACAGGGGTACCCCAACAACTTCAAGAATTGCGAGCAGAAAATCTTCAACAAGGTATATTACCTCATGAGGGTGTAGATGCTTTTCTACGTACTTTAGGAAGTAGAATGCCTCAAGTTGTAGTATCCACCTCAGACTTTTTGAATGCACTAAAACAGCACAATTACAACGAAATACAAGTTCTAGAATTTTTAGAGACTGTAAATCAATCCAACTCAAAACATCCGCGACCTCAACTCAGCAATGATTATATTGCTCCTCGAAATAAAATTGAGCAAAAGCTAGTTGACATTTGGGAACAAATCCTTGGAATTGACAGGATAGGAATTCACGATAATTTCTTTGAACTTGGGGGAGATTCTCTCATAGGTATTCAACTTATTGCTAATTTAAATAAAAATTTGAATTGCAATATTTCTGTTGCTCAGCTTTATGAGTGTCCTAATATAAGCTCTATGTCAAAGATTTTTAAATCTGAAGAACCTCAGGAAAATACTTTTGAGCAAAGACTAAGTCGAGGACAAAGAAGACGACAGAAAAAAATGGAACATAAATAAGTAAGTCAGCATAAATCAACACAAATATGTTACAAAATGTAGATGCATTAAAAACCCTTACTAATGACCCTCCGGGTTCGCCAGTCCACTCTTGTTGGGAAACCCGCCTACTTTCTCTGGACTCACCGCATTAAATGTAAGAAAAATATTATATAAAATTATTTTCATACGAACTTTATATTCGTAAGCATTGGATTACAATTACTATTCTTTTTATGTGGTATATTTGCCATCAAAAAAATTACCAATGACGATTCAACAGCTTTTAACCGCTCCCATACAACAAGCCTTAGCGCTACATTTTGACGTTCAACTTGAAAAAATTGAATTTCAAGAAACGCGCAAAGAGTTTGAAGGAGACATTACCGTTGTTATTTTTCCTTTTTTAAAACACATCAAGGGAAATCCCGTTCAAATCGGTACGCTCTTGGGTGAGTATTTGGTAGCTCATACGCCTGAGGTAACCGCTTTTAATGTGGTTTCTGGTTTTTTGAATTTGTCGATTGCCGATACGTTTTATACCCAATCCTTTCAAGAAATACGGGAAGTCGCCACTTTTGGATTTTCTACCTCCAACGATGCTGAGGCCGTAATGGTCGAATATTCTTCTCCCAACACCAATAAACCCCTGCACCTCGGTCATATTCGCAATAATTTATTAGGTTATGCCGTGGCCGAAATTTTAAAGGCAGCGGGAAAAAAAGTATACAAAACCCAAATCATCAACGATCGCGGAATTCATATTTGTAAGTCCATGGTGGCTTGGAAAAAATTTGGAAACGGCGAGACACCCGAAACAACCGGTATCAAAGGCGATAAACTCGTTGGCAACTACTATGTTGCTTTCGACAAAGCCTATAAATCTGAAATTGAAAAGGCAGTAGCCCAAGGTGTTGCCGAAGAAGAGGCCAAAAAAATAGCACCTATCTTACGTGAGGCCCAAGAAATGCTACGTCAATGGGAAGCCGGCGATCCCGAAGTTGTGGCACTTTGGAATACCATGAATCAGTGGGTGTATGATGGTTTTAATACGACATATACCAATTTGGGCGTTGATTTTGACAGTTATTACTACGAAAGCAATACCTATTTACTCGGGAAAGAAGTAGTGCAATTAGGTTTGGACAAAGGCATCTTCGAACGCGATCCCGATGGCTCTGTTTGGATTGATTTGACCGCCGATGGCCTCGATCGTAAGATTGTTTTGCGCTCCGATGGTACTGCCGTTTATATGACACAAGATATTGGTACAGCTATTCAACGCGTCAAGGATTATCCCGATGTAAAAGGAATGGTCTATACCGTTGGAAATGAACAGGATTATCATTTCAAAGTGTTGTTCTTAATCCTCAAAAAACTAGGCTTCGCTTGGGCCGAACACTTGTATCATTTGTCGTATGGAATGGTGGAATTGCCATCTGGTAAAATGAAGTCCCGCGAAGGAACTGTAGTTGACGCCGATGATTTGATGCACGATATGACCCAAACTGCGGGTAAAATTGCTGCTGAATTGGGGAAACTTGACGGATATTCTGAAGCCGAAAAGCAAGAGTTGTACCGTATCATCGGACTAGGGGCTTTGAAGTATTATATTTTAAAAGTGGATCCCAAAAAGCAAATTCTATTCAATCCAGAAGAATCGGTTGATTTCAACGGCAATACGGGCCCGTTTATTCAGTACACCTACGCGCGAATTCAGTCGATTTTACGAAAAGCCGATTTTAACTATAATTACCCTGTTCTCGTTGACTTGCATCCCAAAGAAAAAGCTTTGTTGAAGCAGCTTTTCCAATTCCCCAATGTCATTCAAGATGCGGCCCGTAATCATAGTCCAGCGTTGGTGGCCAATTATGCTTACGAGTTGGTCAAAGAATATAATTCGTTCTATCAATCCGTATCTATTTTGGGAGAAGAGGCAGTAGACAAAAAAGTGTTTCGCGTACAACTCTCTGCCAAAGTTGCCGAAACAATTCAAAACGCCTTTCAACTACTCGGAATTCAGGTTCCTGAACGTATGTAAAAACAGAAATCCGATTCATATCGGATTTTTTTATAGCGAATAGCGCACAAAAACATTAACCGTTCGTGCCAAGGAAAAGGTATCAATTTGCTCCAAGGTTTGCGCATTGGTATTGATCCTGAAAAAATGTTATGAGCTAAAGCTTGGGTTAAAATACCCGATACCAACACCGATTTACCCGCACGAGTTGTTGCAAACAGCGCCAAATTTTTGTGCTGGTTAAACAAATCCAGATGAACGGGCGTTCCTCCTTCTTCGGCTATCAACTCAAAGCCTTTTTTGTCACCTGCTTTAGTCAGGGTTAAAGGCATTAATCCCTGAACTTCACTTGTTAAATAAAGCTGGCGACGGTTGAAAGGTTTTGCTAACAATCCCTCCCAGACTATCGGTAGTGTTTGCAGCCAAATTTTCCAAGCATACTCTGTTTCCCGGACAACCTGTGCTGGACGTTGAAAACAGCTTTCAATATACTTTGTCGCTTCATCCAACTTCTCCAGAGTTGGGCGATGCACTAAAATAGCTACTGAAGTATAAATCGGCACTGCACCTTCATACAATTGCTCTTGCGCTGCTACCGATTTTCTCAGCTTTAATTGAGCGTTGACATCAATCGTTTTGCTTTTTTCTTGTGCCGACAACGCTGTTACGTTCGACTGCTTCAACACCCTTTGCAAAGTCGTTTTCACGAAAGCGGGATTAGCTGCACTCAACTGGCAAAAAATTTCAGTATCAACAACTGTTTCTCTTGCTAGCAGTTCCCATAAATAGCGCAATTGAGCACATTTATTTTGCCAACCACCGGGTTTTTCCAGAAATGACATCACGCCAACAAAATTGTTGTTAACATGAACCCACCGGCGATCGGCACATGGTACACTAGATTCCATTAATAATGTTGTACTGTGGAGATTGTCTACAAGCAATTTAGTACTAGCTAAGTCTGAATAAACTTGTTCGTGCAGTCCACCTTCATCTAGAACAAGCAATTGTGGTATATCTATTGGCTGCGTGTCGTTAAATCGTCTCCAAATTTCCCGCCAAAGTTCAACAGCAGTCAAAGGCTTGACACTCAAGCCCATTTGGTTGGAGAGAAGCTGTTCCCAGCGACGAAATCCTTCTTTGTAAGCATTGGCGATCGTGGCTTCAGTTTGCTCGTTTCTGACATCTACGAAATCACCTTTAAATTTCAACCACCACTGTTCGCCTCTTGCCAAAAGTTTCTCTATCCAATCATTAGTAGCTGTAGCGCTTGGTTCAACAGTGTACGTCACATACACCCGGAGAAACTTCGGTTTGCGGATACCAGCACGAGTCAGTTCTTTAATACGAGCCCGTTCTGCCATCAACAAATATTTTATATCTGGTGATGGGGCGCGTTGGATGAGGGAGGCAAGTTCTTGTTGTCGCTGTTTATCTGAACTAAAAGACCCCATATGAAAGGTCAGCCTTTCTTCTCCTGGGAGATCTTTTAAACCCACCTCGATATTATGACAAATTGTGTCGATTTGATCGCTGGTCAGGGTGGTATGAATGCCTTGGCACTCAAATCCAAAAACAAAGCAAAATCTATCTTTTTGAATGCCTTTTGTCAAAACATAAGCCCCAACATCTCGACCATCAAGCCCAACACGCAGCATTGTGGCTAAATGTAGAGCATCTTCAAAAGGTGTGAGTCTAGTTTCTCGACCCGCGATGCCTACGCTTTGTTTTCCTATTTTTTCTTTCATAATGGGATTCTAGAAAACTTTTATAACGGGCGGTGCCTCTTGTCCAGGTCGGAACACCTATAAACTTGCTCAAAAATCGCCAACTTCTACCCCCTGTTAATATCCACCAAGTCGCCATGCCCCACCCAGCAATTAAGATTGTCCACAACCATTTTTGCCATTCGTCTCGGAATGCACCTCCAAAAAAGCCGTTAACAATCATGTAGGAGAGAAGGGCAACGATCGTCCAAGGAAATATTTGGTCTGCAGGAATGGGTCCTAAGGATGGTTGACTTCCCAGGATTTGATTGACGGGTCGAAATTCTTTGTCTCGGTCATCAGCCATAACAAATTCTCAAATTTAGCCAATGATAAAAGATGTCAACACATCAGCAATGGTAACAGCAATAACCACTAACAGGGGTGTTCTGGCGACGACGTGTATATCTCTGTAGCGTACTGCTTCTGCCCTATCTATTGCATAGAGTTCGCGCTTCTTTGCCCGTCTCAACCCCTCCTTAATTTCTCGCATCTCCTCATCCAGACGCAACTGACTGGTTCTAAAGGGATTTGCTGACAGAAGCAAGATTTTTCGGGTTGAATTGGGATGACTGCTCATGAGAAATCCGAATTTCTATAGATTAACATTATACTGAGCAGAGTTTAAAACAAGATGAATTTATACATTGATAAGATTTATGTTTGATGTATACAAATGTTAAATTTCAGTTGGTTTGCTGAAGGTCAGTTAAGCCTTTTAACCTAATTCTTATTTAAAATACGGGCTGCCTCATTTTCTCTTTCCAAACTGATATCGCTCTTTCAGCATGATTAAGTTAATAAGAAAATAGCAGTACTCTGACAGGTACTTTATTGTAAAAAAACAGGACAAGAAAGCTAAAATTTTGTTTCTTTAAAGAAAAATAAATAACAAAAAAAATTTGAGAAAATAATTACAGCAGATTGCAACTAAGTGAGGTACAGGTTGTTGTAAGGGCGAACGCGAGTGCGTGCGGACGCTCGTAGGCATACGGCCGAGAGCCCTCCGGGCAGGAGCGAAGCTATCGCGTGACAAATATCGATAAGGTACTGATGGGTATCACCCATCATACAGTAACACAGTCGCTCGGGGTAAACTCTAGTGTCAACTAGCTGCGTATATAGCTTTGGAGGGCAGAATATGATTCTTCTCGATACACCCCAAGTTTCAGCGATCGCCGGAGAGAATGCGGTTCATATTTCTCGATTACCCAAGGTGTGGCAAGACATCGCCTCGGGAGAAGCGAGCTTTGGATTGGCAAACCCCCAGAGCTATGTTGAGATGGCGCAGCTGTTCCAGTACAAGTTAGAGCAGGGCGATGTTGACTTGTTCAACGAACGCCCCGAACTCGCTCACCTCAAACCAGCATTTATTGAGTTATTCGGACAGTTAGCAAGGGAAACCCTTGAGTTCTACGGAGAAGATTTTAAGGTTGAAAAATATCCGAATTTTGCAGAATTGGTTCGTGAATTTGAGTCAAAAGGGACGGAATGCGAGAATGAACTCAAGGTGGCTCGCATTGGATTAGAACTTTTTCAAGAGTTTGGTTACGACTTGCCTGCAAGCTTCTACCAAGTTCACCTAGCTCCTATTTTCAGAGATACTGTTTTTGAAGAACGCGCTTTGAGATTTGACCCTCGCGATCGCGAACACAAACGTGGATGGGATGCCGTGCTGCATGCAGGAAAAGTCTTTGCCGTGCAGATGAAAATACAAAGTATCGCCTCCAAATACGGTTTTACCTATCAACACGGATGCGGTTGCGAGTCCCACTTATCTTCTATTGACGAGGCACGGGGTGCATTTGACTATGATTTGAATCCCGAGAAACGTCACCGGTGGATTCGCAGTTTTATCTGGACAGCATGGTACGAATATGCTTTCTTCCCTATCGTACCCAACACCAGATACTTGGTTTAACTAGGTAAATTGCCCAGGAACATGGGGGTACTGAGGTAACGTTCCCCAAAGGAAGGCTGTATCATCACGATTAAACGACCTGTATTTTCCGGGCGCTTGGCAATCTGTATTGCCGCATACAAAGCTGCACCCGAAGAAATACCAGATAACAAACCTTCCTCCCTGGCCAATCTTCGCCCAAAAGCCATTGCTTGCTCATCACTCACTTTGATGACTTCATCTATCAAGTCTCTGCGGAGAACTTCTGGGATAAATCCCGCACCAATACCCTGGATTTTATGAGCGCCCGGTTCACCACCAGATAAGACGGGGCTGTTCTCTGGTTCGACTGCGATCGCTTTAAAACTCGGCTTCCGTTCCTTAATAACTTCAGCGATTCCAGTAATTGTTCCCCCAGTCCCAACACCTGCAATCATAAAATCCACCTCCCCATCTGTATCCGCCCAAATCTCCTCCGCCGTGGTTTGTTTGTGAATTTTGGGGTTAGCTGGGTTGCGGAACTGGGCTTGGGGGAACCAATGCCCATGTAATTCTCGAAGAAGCCCCGGTTGTCGAAGCTTCTAGCCCCTCTCGCCCTTGGCAGTTGTTGACGCTATCCGCCAAAACCAGTTCAGCATTAGAAACGGCTACAACAAACCTAGCTAATTATTTTCGAGAACATCCCGATTTAGACCTCGCCGATGCGGCTTACACATTGCTCTTTGGGCGAAGAGTTTTTGAGCATCGACGTGCAGTTGTCTGTCGGAATATTCAGGATGCTGTTAACGCACTTGTTGAGCCAAAGCGATTTCTCACCAGTACTTACAAAGGTCAGGAACGCCCCATTGCCTTCATGTTTTCTGGACTGGGAACTCATTACGTCAACATGGCTTTTGAGCTTTACCAAACTGAGCCAACATTTCGCACGTGTGTTGACCAATGCTGTTTGCTACTAAGACCTCACCTTGGTCTTGATTTACGAGATGTTTTATATCCCAAGAGAAATACTAAGGGTGTAAACCAGCAACAACAAAATACTTCCTCTGCTGGCTTCGACTTGCGAAAAATGTTAGGTCGGGAAACGGAACCAGCAGATGTAGCCACTCAAAAACTTAATCAAACTGTTTTTACCCAACCAGCTTTGTTCGTTATTGAATACGCTTTAGCTCAGTTATGGATATCGTGGGGAATTCGTCCGGTAGCAATGA
Source organism: Scytonema sp. NUACC21 (assembly GCF_054684315.1). NCBI lineage: Bacteria > Bacillati > Cyanobacteriota > Cyanophyceae > Nostocales > Scytonemataceae > Scytonema > Scytonema sp. NUACC21. The sequence goes on from NZ_BAAFZH010000023.1 coordinate 18,654, forward strand.
TTGGCTATAGCATTGGTGAATATGTAGCCGCGTGTTTAGCAGAGGTTTTATCTTTAGAAGACGCTTTAATTTTGGTAGCCAAAAGAGCGCAAATGATTCAAGAACTGCCAGAAGGGGTAATGCTGGCGATTGGGCTTTCCGAGGAAGAAATACAGCCCCTCCTGAATGAGAGACTTTCGTTGTCTGCAATCAATGGCTCATCGTTGGGTGTGATTGCGGGTTTCACAGATGCCGTCGAGGCATTGGAACGACAATTGAGTCAAAAGGGTATAGTTGGGAAGCGTTTGCAGAGTTTTCATGCTTTTCATTCTGTCATGATGGAGGCGATCGCTCCCACCTTACACCATTTAGTCAAAACATTCAGCCTCAAACCACCGAAAATTCCGTATTTATCCAACGTCACGGGAACTTGGATTACAGCAGACCAAGCAACAGATCCCAGTTATTGGGTGAAGCACCTGTGTCAAACAGTACGCTTTGCTTCGGGAGTGCAACAGTTATGGGAAAAAGACAATCCTATTTTACTGGAGGTTGGTCCCGGTCAGGCATTGAGTAGTTTTGCACTGCAGTGTATAGAAAGTGACGATAGGACAGCATCACTGATTTTGCCCTCCCTGCGGCATTCTTATGAGCAACAGTCAGATGTTGCATTTTTACTGAACACATTGGGTCGCCTTTGGCTTGCAGGGGTAAAAGTAGACTGGTCTGGTTTTTATGCTGCAGAGCAACGTCATCGCATCCCTCTACCAACGTATCCTTTTGAGCGCCAACGTTACTGGATTTCGGCAACCCCTGAAGCTGCCTTAACTACGTCCTTACAACAAACATTAGACAAAAAACCAAATATTGCCGACTGGTTTTATGTCCCCTCGTGGAAACGCTCTTCACACCTAACATCAAAATCAGAACAAAAGTTATGTTGCTTAGTCTTTATTGATACTATTGGAGTTGGTTCACAAGTTGCCAAACAGATGCAATCATGGGGGCATGATGTCATCACCGTAATGGTTGGAGAGCAGTTTAACAAGCTAAGTGAGGATTGTTACGCAATTCATCCACAAGCGAGCAGTGACTATGATACCTTGCTCAAAGAACTTGACTCATTAGATTTAAACCCAAATGCGATCGCCCATTTTTGGAGTCTCATCCCAAACCAGCAGGGAGAATCCCCTTATCAGTTCTTTAAAGAATGTCAGAATAATGGTTTTTATAGTTTGCTTTTCCTGGCGCAGGCGTTAGGAAAACAAGAAGTTACCGATGAACTCCAAATTCTGGTAGTGACCAACAATGTGCAGGAAGTGAACGGAGATGAAAAATTGTGCCCGGAAAAAGCACCTGTTATGGGA
>NZ_BAAFZH010000024.1:0-20722 GCF_054684315.1 Scytonema sp. NUACC21
CTACCAATATCGTGTCTGGTTAAGTGCTTATAAAATCCAAAATATGAAAGCTACATAGTTTTCATTCTAAATAAACTCGGAATTTTTTGTGATATCAATTCCGGTTGCACCGGAATGATATATTTCTAGTTTTCGACCACCAATAAAAATGTGTAATCTCTTTTATTAAAGAAGGTTGTTTCAGAAGAACTTGACAATGTTGAAATAGTATTTCCTCTAACTCGTCAAGGTCTTTAAATGAACGATTTGCTATCGGTTCATTTACTAGAGGCCACAAACGCTCCGCAGGTTGTAATTCAGGAGAGTGGGAAGGAATAAATTCTAGATGTAGACCTTGTGGGATTTTAACCTGTTCGCTGGTATGCCAACCAGCTTGGTCTACCGTTAAAACAATGTGCTTATCTTTACCAACATCAAACTCTCTCGCAAAATCAGCTAATACTTGATTGAAAAGGTCGATGTTTACTTTCGGCAAAATCCAAAAATAAGTTTCTCCAGTCACCGGATGTACAAAACCATATAACCACAACCACTGATAGCGCCAATGTACATTGGCAATTGGTTGCTCTCCACGGGCTACCCAAACCCTTCTAATTACAGGTTTTAACCCAAGACGATGTTCATCCATTTCCCAAACTTCTACTGTCGCCTCTGGATATTCTTGTTCAAGAAAGCTGCACCCTTATACTCAGTTTTTTTTCCAAGCTTCTTGAATATAAGAATCGCTTAAATCGTATTGTGGACGAGGTACTTTTAGGCGCAACTCTAGCGAGCGCAAATAATCCCAGCGACGACAGTATACTTACAGGATAGTCAAGAAGATTACTCATCCAATCTGCAACTTTACGACTATTCCATAATCCACCATCCGCAGGAGGGTTTTGTAAAGTTTGTAACAGCTGTGCTTGTTGTATTTCATTAAGTAATGGCTGGCCACCAGGATGTTGGTGACGTTTGTCTTTCATTCCTAACAAACCCTGAGTATTGTAGCGGCGCACTAAACGATATATCGAGTTACGACAATATCCTGTTACTTTGGCAACGTCTTCTGTCAGCCTTCCTTGTGCCAGTAACCAAATTATTTGATAGCGTGTTCTTTCAATTGGGTCAGATGCTTGGCGGTAAAAGCTAAACAACTCTTCTACCGAAAAGTGAGGTTTTAAATTTATACGTTTAGGCATAACTTTATGCTTTGCACCCAAGGAATTTTCAAAGGGATTATATCATTCCGGCGCAGCCGGAATCGATATGAGATAGATGAAGAGTGTAGTTGAACAGGCTCATTAAGATGCGATCGCGACTCAACAACTCCTGCGAATCTAGCACAATTCCTTCAAAAAGCCCTCAGATTTTCCCGCTAGAGTCTTGGAAAGAGTCAGACGGGTCTTAGTTACATGAAATGCACATTAGACATGGAGGAGTCCCAAAAAGCGAATAAGAACTTTTGTCTGGAACTATTTCCTATCTTGACTTAAAGACTAACAAAGAAATCAAAATTCCCTCTGCAATAGCTCAAATTATCTCTGCATCACAATCTCTGAAATTTTGTCCCCACTGCTGGACTCCTGGTACACCACCTGAAGATATGTGGACTAACGTTCGCGCAAAGTGTTGCTTTCTTTGTGGGACCCGTCTACGTAATAGTTTAGAACACGTTCGATCTGACGGGCAAGCTTTGCTGCGTGTGGAATGCCAAATCCTCCCAAAGAGCCGATGAGCAATAGTTTGGGCGTGCTGCCGCAGGTTAGGGTCGAGAGAGTTTGTTGTAAGGTGGGCGATCGCTTGCTCTAGCGTTGCGAGTTGTTCCTGCAATCGCTCCTGAAACCCTTGCCACATCTGCTGAATCGTTGCTACTGCTGCGGTATAGTCAGCATCCATACCGCTAGTACTATCAGGCTGGTAATGGTCAGACTGGGAATGAAGAGTGCCATTCCCGTCTTTTCTCATCTCTTCATCGTCCTGCCGCTCCTCAGGCAACGATCTCAATCGATATCCCAAACCAGATAGGGTTTCGATCGGATTAGACGTTAGCCCTGCCGGACTAATGACTAAGGACTAATGACCAAGGACTAATGACCAAGGACTAATGACTAATGACCAATGACCATCACGACGCTTGCTTATGACCCAATTTGAGAAAGATTGTTTCTAGGTCTTCTTGGGTGCTGTGAAATTCAGTGAGGGGAATACCGGCAACGATTAGCGATCGCAACAAGTCTGCAGAATCTTCTTGTTTACCAGAAAAATTTACGCGCACGCTATTTTTTGCAGGTATGGTTTCCCATTCCTGTACTAAGGGATTATTTTTAAGTTCGCCTAAAAGTTCTTGTAATTTTCCTAATGTCGATATCACAATTTGCTGGCGAGAAAGACGTTGGTAGAGTTGTTGGAGTGATGCACTTTCTACCAAAAAACCCAGTTCCATAATTCCCACAGAGGTACAAAGTTCTGCTAGATCGCTCAAGACGTGGGAGGAAATAAGTATTGTCATTCCTGCTTCTTGCAAGACTTTTACAATCTCACGAAATTGCATCCTCGCAATTGGATCGAGACCTGAAACCGGCTCATCTAAAAGCAATACAATGGGTTCGTGAATAATTGTTCGTGCCAAACACAAGCGTTGTTTCATCCCCCTTGACAGGGTAGAAATTAAGCTATTGCGCTTATTTCCTAACTGAATGAGTTCTAAAACTTCGTGCAGGCGTTGGGTACGGCGGGGATCGCGCAGGCGATAGAGGCGGGCAAAGTAATCTAGGTAATCCCAGACTGTCAGTTCTTCATAGAGAGGGTAGTCATCTGGTAGGTAACCCAAGCGTCGTTTGAGAGTGGGGTTGCTTTTGTCCCGTAGCAAGCGATCGCCATTAATATAAATTTCACCTGTAGTTGGTTCTTCAGCAGCTGCCAACATTCGGATAAGAGTTGTTTTACCTGCGCCATTAGGACCGATCAGCCCGTAAACTTCACCCGACTGTATTTCTAAATCAATATTATTAACAGCAACGTGTCTGTCAAATTGCTTAGTCAGTCCACGGGTATGGATTGCCAGTTCTGTTGTCATAACCACCGGGTAGGCTTTGGAATTATACTGGGTTGCGTTCAGCGATCGTACAGAATGCGATTTTGACGCATATAACACTACGACACGGTTAAGTAACCGCGTCTGCGAGTCTGTGAGTCTATTGAGTTGTTTGACTGGAAGGAGTGGATAACAGTCAGATTAGCTTTTGACTACAGCGTTTGTCACCTTGGTTTCGGAAATTGAAACTGGTCTTCATAATTACTTTACAAATGCGTGAACATCAACCATTCAGTGCCCCTATTTCCGTTTTCGTTTTTACCTTGGCTTGACTTCCAGAATCAGCTGTCTTGATAGACCAGAAACCTCTTTTTTCGATCTAGTGCTCCAATCGCGATCGCACTACAACTGTTTCAATCCCGCAAACGGATTTCACTGATTTGAAAGCAAGAGAACCAACATACAACCATTTTTAATAGTTGCGTTTCAATTCCGCGAACGGGTTTCACTTATTTGAAAGAATGCTATGAGAGCCGACGCAAGGCTCTAGAAGGTTTCAATCCCGCGAACGGGTTTCACTTATTTGAAAGGAGGAAGCTATCGAACAACTAGGCGGTAATATTCAACGTTTCAATCCCGCGAACGGGTTTCACTTATTTGAAAGAAGCCGTACATGATAAACAGTTGGAGTTTTATGACGGGTTTCAATCCCGCGAACGGGTTTCACTTATTTGAAAGCACTTACTACTTCAGTTTCAGGATGCTTTGCTGTTTCTATGTTTCAATCCCGCGAACGGGTTTCACTTATTTGAAAGACGCGTGGAACTTAGTAAAAATCGTGACAAGATCGCTCGTTTCAATCCCGCGAACGGGTTTCACTTATTTGAAAGGGCGGTCAACCGAAGCTAACTCTAGAGCCATTCCTACGACCATTTTTGGCGGGACTGTTTTAAAAGTCCATTTCAGGCTTTAGCAAACAGGCTCGTGCTCATAACTTAATCGCTGAAAGTATTGCTTTGTCATGGTTCTGGCGTTTTGGCGGGAGGTGGGGGGTTTTCGCCCGTGCTTTGCCCACCAAAAATTGCGTATGAAAATTGTCCAAAAAGTGGCGAGCGTAGGTTGGGTTGAGGAACGAAACCCAACAAAACCAAACATTTGTCATTTGTCATTTGTCATTGGTTAATTTTATTTAATGTAGGGTGGGCATTGCCCACCAAAAATTGCGTATGAAAATTGTCCAAAAAGTGGCGAGCGTAGGTTGGGTTGAGGAACGAAACCCAACAAAACCATACATTTGTCATTTGTCATTTGTCCTTTGTTATTTGTAGGTTGGGTTGAGGAACAACACCCAAAAAAACCATACATTTGTCATTCGTCATTCGTCCTTTGTCAGAAAGCGGATAGGCAAAATTTGGATAGAAGCAGTACGACGGGGAACCAAATAAATCGCAAAGGATTGCTTTGAATTCTCTGCCAATTCTAAAACTTCACGTAAGTTTTCACTGTGAGCAATTAAGCCATTAGCATTGTAAGCAATATACTGATTTCGATATAAATCTAATAACATTTGGCGATTCTGGTTCAGCCATTTGAGCATTTGGCGGCTTTCATTTTGAGAAAATGTTTCACTCATATATATTGCCATTTGTAAATAAAAATGAGGTTCTCTTCTGGCATATCTCGCCACAGTGCCCCAGTTCCCAGTATCCGGAGAATCCCATTCCCAACTGTGCGATGGTCATTATTTGGCTTGCCTGTGTGCGGTTTTTGTGGCAGTAGTAAAGTCTAAAGTTTAGGATATCTCAGACACCACTTTTAAAACATCCTGTGATTTAACTTTTAGTTAAAAGGTTAAACAATTAAGAATATTTACATTTTTTACCACTGGGAGTGGCATCGGTGTAATAGGTGATTATCGCATTTTCTTTCCTGACAAAAACTGTGGGAAAAGATTTGCCTGTTTCCGAGTCTTGTACATTGTAAATACAAGCTCCATCGGTCTCTCCTTGGAGTTTAAAAACTTTGGTGACATCTAGGAGCATTTCCTGAGCATTACTCAAATAGCCATACCCTTTAATGACATCGGTCACAGTCTGGTTGCCTTGTTTAATCATAACTCCTAATGTATATATAACACCGGGGACAACTTCTTCGCGAGTTTTCTCACTGACAAAACGCCCTCCAATTCCCTTATTTTGCAACTCTAAATATCGACCATAAAAATGTAAGCCACCGATATCATTGGCGTTATAGATTTCTCCACAAAAAATGTGTTCAAAACCCCGACGCTTAAACCAAATCTCTGTTAAATCTTCTAAAAATTGTGCTTTTGTTTTACGACCGGGACGCAATTCACCATCAGTTACTTTTTGAAGTTTTTGCAGTACATCTGGGTAATACAACAACAACCTTTTAAATTTATTGGCACTGACTTTAGTCCCTATAGGACCGCAAACATTGAGTACGGCTTTGTCAAAGGGATTTAGTTTGGGAGGTGGCGGAGAAATATCTAACTGTTGTCCTTCAGGAAAATCAACAGTTACTGGATTATCTTCGTTGTCAAAAAAGGGTATGAGCTTGATATCTTGTTGCTGGGAGTTAACGGGATACTGTAACCAAATTGGGGAAACCAGCAAGCAGATAGCAACAATACTCGCCAATTGCTGTAGGTTCATAACTTAACCTGAAATATTGCAAATACAGCTTTTGTAACAAAATTGGCAAAAATTGGGAAGACTGTTTAGTAGGTCGGTACAAATGAAGTTAACTGATGGGGGTTGTTCTTTGTCTTTTGTCCTTTGTCATTTGTATAGATTAAAGGACTCATGACGAATGCCTCTCAATATAGTGATATTTCTGCCTACCGACTTAATCACTTGATGAAAAAACTTTATGGATAGAAAGACGGCTACTGGCTTTATATTGATACTGTTTTTGGTGTTTGTTGGTTTTGGCGACAGTTTCCTTCCTAAACCATTAAGTTCTGCCAGCTTGAATACGCGCACGACACTTAACAACTGGATGATTGGCTTATTTCCAACTTGGCAACCAAAAACTAACCCCCATCAAAGAACCCAGAAAGCAATTGAGGAAACTGAAAAAGGAGGTAGCAAGTAAATTAATTTTAGTGTCATAGCCGGGATTGTTTGGCGGCAGTGGGGACACTGGATTTCGGGACCAAATATAGGGTACTGCAAGCCTGGATTCATCATGAAGTGCTTAAAAACATATTTTTGTATTTACCTATAACGCTGTTTTTTTTTACACTTCTGCTCCACCTCATTGGGTACTGATTAAGTGCTACCTCTTAATCTTAGGGTGTACACCGTGATATCCTAAATTTTGCAACCTACTAAGGTTGGAGTTCCTCCAGGTTTCCTGGGTACCTTACTTATATTCTACCGTGTCTATCGCATCCTACTGGTCTTCTCCTGATATTTCTCAAGCTGCTTTTATAGCAGCCAATGCAGTTGTTATAGGTTCAGTTAAAGTCGGAGCCGGGGTAAGCATATGGTATGGAGCAGTCGTTAGGGGAGATGTAGAACGCATAGAAATTGGAGAATGTACCAACATTCAAGATGGAGCGGTATTGCACGGCGATCCTGGTAAGCCAACGATCTTAGAAGATCATGTTACCGTAGGACATCGTGCTGTGGTACATTCCGCTTATATTGAACGTGGTAGTTTGATTGGAATTGGGGCGATCGTTTTAAATGGTGTACGGGTAGGCAGTGGCAGCATTATTGGAGCTGGTGCTGTCGTTACTAAGAATATACCCCCTTTGTCCCTCGTTATGGGTGTTCCAGGGAAAGTAGTACGCCAAATTTCTGACTCTGAGGCAGCAGACCTGATTGAACACGCAAAACTTTACAAAAATTTAGCTTTGGCTCATGCTGGGAAAGGAGTGAGGGAGGAAGAGAGTGAGGGAGAGGAAACACAAGTGACAAAGGACAAATGACCAATGACAAATGACTAATGAGAAAATTTGTAAAGATTTTTTACATAATATTTGAGAAAGGTTGACCAATTCAGCTAAAAATAAAGATGAGAGCAGTTGATAAAACTTTAATTTCTACTTAAAAGAGGAACTCTGAATATGGATCTTGATTTACGCGTGGTCATCGTTTTAGCACCAATCGTTGTTGCTGCCAGCTGGGCTGCTTTTAACATTGGTGCCGCTGCTTTAAGACAATTGCAAACCTTTTTAAACAGAGAAGCGTAAAGTAGACTCATTATTGAACAATATAAAGCCGACTGTTTTTCTCAACGGGAACAGTCGGTTTGTCATTTTTCCTTTGTCCTTTGTCATGTGTCATTTGTGGGCAGTGCCCACCATTTGATAATTAACAATCAACCGTAGGGTGGGCACCGCGCACCATTTGATAATTAACAATCAACTGTAGGGTGGGCACCGCCCACCATTTGATACCCAAGCAACAAACAATGACAAAGGATACTCCTCAATGCTAACAACGAAACGCAGGCACTGCCGACAATTTGACAGTGGTGGGCATTGCCTACCCTACTCAAATGCATTCCTGAGTTCTCAAAGAAATTGAAGTTCTGACGTACTACTCGGTGTTTACTCAATTAACGTTTGTGGATATTGATTCTCTTTTACAACCATTTCATCAGTTTGGTGTCCGTCTCGGATTAGACACCGTTTTTAAGTTGCTGGCAAATCTTGGCAACCCCCACCATCGGGTTCCGATTGTTCATGTCACTGGGACTAATGGTAAAGGTTCTGTCTGTGCCTACCTTTCTTCTATCCTCACTGAGGCAGGTTATCGCACCGGACGCTACATTTCACCTCATTTAATTGACTGGACGGAACGTATTTGCCTTAACGAAGAGCCAATTTCTTCTGAAGAATTTTACCAATTATTGGTACAAGTAATTGCGGCAATTAATCCAGAAGAAGAATCGCCAACTCAGTTTGAGGTTGTTACTGCGGCGGCTTGGTTGTATTTCGCACAACAGCAGGTTGATGTGGCAGTCATAGAGGTTGGACTGGGAGGACGATTAGATGCGACTAACGTTTCCTCTCATCCTCTTGTTACTATTATTACTTCTATCAGTCGCGACCACTGGCAGATACTTGGTCCTACCATCGCCGATATTGCCAGAGAAAAAGCTGGTATTCTGAAATCTGGGTGTCCTACTGTTATTGGATATTTGCCAGCAGATGTTCTGGGTCTTGTACTGGTCGCAACACTTCAAGAACTGAATGGGAATCGAGGACATCATACATAATGTTTTTTGCCTTAATTTTGCAACAACTTTTCACAAAAAGTTATTCTTATCTATAGAAAATTTTAACTTTTTTAGCACAATGTTAGTACTGAGTAGCTAGTAGTTATTGGCTACTAACCACTAACTACTCACCACTCACTAAAAATCAAAACAACTATCTTTGATAGATTTTCTCTTTCCTGACACTGCTTGTAATGTTGCCCCTTCAACTGCCTCAACTAAGGCTCGTGCTACACGATGGGCATAAGGACGGGAGAAAGACCAAATGAGGGGTGATAACCAACCGCGTAGTGTTACGGAATAAGACACGCAGGTGCCACACACTGTTGACTCTACTTTATAAGTCACCCGTTCCTCTACTCCAGGAATCGCTAGTACTCGTATACTTAGCAACTCTCTAGGGTTGACACGCTCTACAAAAATGCGAATGGGTATTGGTGACAAACGCGTTACCGCTTGATAAATCAAACCGGGCTTGGGTACCAATCCGTAGGGAACATTGGTACTTTTCAGCAGCGGGTGCCAGGAAACATCGGCTATATCAACCACTTTCAGCCATAGCTCATCCACGGAAGCAGAACTGATCTCTAGATACGTTCGCACTAGAGAAATGCAAAACCGACGACGTTTGCGGTGGATGAATTTGGATAAATAATCTAGCATCTCCTATTCTTCCTCCTCGCGACACGCTAAAAGTGGTAACTCTGGCACAGCCAACATCTATAGGTTTGCACCTAAATTTAACTTTCTCAAAACTTACACAAGCATAGCAAGTCAACTGAAGGAAGAAGTGTCAACGGTGAAGCGAACATCCGTCTTTGCTGCTCTACCACAAAGGGTTCTCGTAATTACTCGCACAATATTTAAACTTTACACAAACACAGATAAGTTGAGAAAAATAAACAAATAGCAAAGCATACACCTATTTGAGGCAAAATAACAAACTGTAGTCATGCCAAACAAATGTATAAATGGCATGGCACTATATCAGAAAACTATGCAGGGCAATTTTAGCCTGTTTGAGGGCGTCTGTTGTCTGCAGAGCTAAATTTCATCTAACAACTTTGTTGCTTTCACTGAAATTTTCATTTAGGTTTTTGAGTTTATGTTGACCAACGCCCAAACCCCAACTTTGCCAGCAGAATCGTCACAAGTCCCACCAACTGACGCTAAAACCAGAGTCAGCCAGTTCATGAAAGATTTGCAAGACCAAATTTCTCAAAAGTTAGCCGAACTGGATGGTGTAGGAACATTTCACGAAGATGCCTGGGAACGACCAGAAGGAGGTGGCGGGCGATCGCGGGTTCTACGTGATGGCGCAATCTTTGAACAAGGTGGTGTAAATTTTTCTGAAGTTTGGGGTTCGCACTTACCGCCTTCTATCCTAGCCCAACGTCCAGAAGCAGCAGGACACGGTTTTTATGCGACAGGCACTTCAATGGTGTTACACCCTCGCAATCCCTACGTCCCTACCGTTCACCTCAATTACCGCTACTTTGAGGCAGGCCCAGTGTGGTGGTTCGGTGGTGGCGCGGATTTAACTCCGTACTATCCTTTTGCTGAAGATGCGAATCATTTTCACCAAGCATTTAAGCAGGCTTGCGATCAACACCACCCAGAGTATTATCCGGTGTTTAAACGGTGGTGCGACGAGTATTTCTACTTAAAGCATCGGCAAGAAACACGGGGTGTTGGCGGATTGTTTTTTGATTATCAAGATGGACAAGGGACTTTATATCGCGGTCCGTACAAAGAAAGTGAAGCAGCGATTTATAGCGATCGCGTAGGTATATTGGCACCACGTAGTTGGGAAGAATTGTTTGCTTTTGTACAAGATTGTGGTAAAGCCTTTTTACCAGCCTATGTGCCCATTGTAGAACGGCGGCACAAGACAGAATACGGCGATCGCCAACGAAATTTTCAACTCTATCGTCGGGGAAGATACGTAGAGTTCAATTTAGTCTACGACAGAGGTACAATTTTCGGACTGCAAACCAACGGACGCACCGGCTTTCATCTTGCCTGGAACGCAACCAAACAGGTTTTTTACCGCTAAGGTGAGTACCAACTGGACATGAGATTTCACCTTAGGTAAGTTAATCACCACATCTGCTTCCATCGCTTCTTTGCATAGCAGCAGGTGGTTAAACTCTTGGCTGACGGTTTGGTAACGACTTCCATGAAAATCGATGATGGGCAAATTGAGTTCTTCTAAAACGGGCAGATATCCATTTGCTACCGCTACTCCTCTGGCACTGCCAAAAGCAGGGCTATCACCTAAAAATGGCTTACCACCAGCTTCCATTACCATTTTGGCAACAGCGTAAACTAGTTCTGGGCGAGTCGTACACTCTTTTCCGGGACGCGCACCTGTTAGCAAATTGGGTTTGAGTAAAACCCGGTTCCCTGGTTTCACAAACGCCGTCATCCCTCCCAACGGTTCTAGTAACGTTTCTAATGATTCCCGTAGTGCCTCAGTTTCATAGGAAGTTGCGCGAATTAAGCTAACGGAAGGTGTTTGAATCTGCATAGTTAAATTCAGGATGAAAAAGAAAGAGTAAAGAAGGAAGACATTCTTTCTTTTATCTTCCTTCTTTCTTCTCTATTCCGACTCGCCGTCCTGCATAGTTAGAGGCACAATTGCGCTCATTTGTTCCAGGTTTAACACTTTGGCCAATTCTTCTTCACTCATTAACCCTCTTTCCAAGACTATCTGTCGTAGTGACTTACCTGTTTCCAAGGATTCTTTGGCAACAGCCGCCGCATTCAAATAACCAATGTGGGGATTTAATGCCGTTACTAGGGCTAAACTGCCTTCAGCGTATGCTAAACAACGTTCTCTATTGGCTGTAATTCCAAGTATGCAACGTTCGGTTAACGCAGCAATGGTATTGCCAAGGATTTCGATACTGTGAATTAGGTTATAGGCAATGAGGGGCATCATCACGTTTAGTTCTAGTTGTCCGGCTTGTGCAGCTAGGGCGATCGCACTATCGTAACCCATCACCTGAAAGCATACCATTGATGTCATTTCTGCCATGACCGGATTGTACTTCCCTGGCATGATTGAGGAACCCGGTTGAACTGGAGGTAACTGAATTTCTTTTAAGCCAGTTTTTGGTCCGGAATCCATTAATCGCAGGTCATGAGATATTTTGACCAGGTCTTGAGCTAAATTACGTAAAGCACCAGAAACGCTGACAAATGGTGCCATGCTTTGCATTGCTGCCATAAGATGCGGTGCGGGTTCCAAGGGAAAGTTAATGATTTCTGAAATACGTTGTACTACACTGGCTCGATACTTGGGGTGAGTGTTTAACCCTGTACCTGCTGCACTACCTCCCAAACCCAGTACCATTAAGTCTGAAGAAGCTGTGTATATACGGTTTTGGTGTTCTGTGAGGATATATGCCCAAGCACGAAAGTTCTCACCCAAGCGCACGGGTACTGCATCTTGCATATGGGTTCTGCCGGATTTCACAATTTCGTGGAATTCTTCGGCTTTCTCCTCCAATGCTGCTATTGCTTTTTCGATAGCTGGATGTAGTGTTCTGGATAATGCCAATAAGCCACCAATACGAATTGCTGTAGGAATCACATCGTTGGTAGACTGCCCGTAGTTGACATGATCGTTAGGGCTAACACGTTTGTAATTGCCTTTTTCTTCTCCCAGAATTTCTAGCGCCCGATTCGCCAGCACCTCATTCACATTCATGTGATGGGAAGTACCGGCACCCGCTTGATAAACATCTACCACAAATTGGTCGCGGAACTTCCCTGCTAGTACTTCATCCGCAGCCCGAACAATTGCCTGACTGATGTCTTGAGGAATGCAGCCCAGTTCGCCATTGACAATAGCTGTAGCTTTTTTGATAATTACGCAAGCGTCTACGTAAGTAGGTAAAGGCTTAATACCACTAATTGGAAAGTTTTCTGTCGCTCGCAATGTTTGAATGCCGTAGTAAGCGCTACTAGATATGGCGCGATCGCCCATCGAATCGCGTTCTATTCTTACATCAGAATCCAGTGGTTGAGTCATGATAGTCTGTGAAATTAGTCATTAGTCATTAGTCCTTAGTCCTTAGTAATGACTGTTATGCTTGGCTAGCATTGGGCTCAAGCTTATTTTTCAATAAAATTAGCACGCTAAGTACGCAAGAACCAAAATATGGGGTAAATTAAAACGATAAGGAATTGATGCTTGATTGGTAATCCCAACTCCAAACTGAATAAGGGTTTCTTCCCCGTACTTAGGAAGACGTACCGTTTGTTCAAGTAATAAAGTTTCAAAGCGGATACTATCTACTTCAACGGCATTGGTACTGTTGAATTCACTTGATGCCATCTTGGCTACTCTCTCTATTTACAAATTTTCACGTCTTGTCGATCTTCTAGAAACATGGTTTAATACCATTGCTCTAAAGTTCATCTAACATTTACTGACTGGCTTCAATTAATTTATGGCTCTACTAAACGAATCTCCACAACTGGAGTCAGTACCTCTCCAGTCCAGAGATTTTGTAATATTGTCGGTTCCATCCACCGAGAAAGTTCTTCCCTACCTTCACCAGATTCTCGATACTTGAATCGAAATTGATATATACCAGGATACCAGACCACAAGAAATTTTAGGATGTACTTCATTTACCTGAAAAATACCTAACTTTTATGCTCATCTTTCTACAAGAGCTACAGCCTTGTTAATTTGGAAGTTTCTTATCCTTTCCTAAAGTTTCTTGAATATAGCTTTCCAACCATTTTTCATACTCTTCAAGTTCGGCTACTTCCTTCATTAATTGTTGCCGGCGTTCTTTAATTTCTACTAAATGTTTAAGCAAATTGCTACCATCTAGTACAGACCGTACTAGTGAACTAAATTCTTGTTGGGAAATTTCTCGACCAGCAAAAGCTGTGGCTTCTAATTCATCTAGTTTTGCCCAACGTTGGAGTTGTTCGGGAGTGGGGGAATGAGGCATTAATGTCTTTTGTTCTTCAAATGAAACCGTAAGAATTGGTAGTGCTGTTTCACCTAATTAATGTTGATTTTGGTGAATATTTGATGAAGATGCCTCTTGCCTCTTGATTTCAGCTAAGAGTAATTGTTCTCTCTCTTCGAGATATGCCAATTTTCTTAGCAGTTCTTGCTTATTGGCGCGTACTTTTTCTAGATGATTGTGTAGGTGATTGGTGTCAAAAAATGCGTTAATTAATCGTTCTTGTTCTGAGTCTGATAGGATACCAGCAGAGGCGAATTTTTCTAATTCGTCATTTTCAGCCCAGCGCTGGAGTTGTACGTCGGTAGGTTTGTAAATTTCTGGTGACATATTAATTTCCAATTCTACCCCTCCCCAACCCTCCCCTTGCTAAGGGGAGGGTGCCGTTAGGCGGGTGGGGTATTTTTCCATAAGTGTTTAACCGGACATGATATAGTTTGTAGCGATCGCTTTGCCTATTTTTTTCATATTTAGTCTAATAAATCAGCATCTCAAAAAGTTTTGCTTTTTACATTTTTTCTTTAATATAAATTTAATTGACTCCTAAAAGGTAGACTAAATTAGCATTTTATCTTATGGGTTATCCAAAGAATATTATTATTAGAGCGCAAGAAAAGTTGTATTTAGGCTAAATTTAGGCTTACTTTTATTCTACTTTAAAAGAATATTGTCCAATCTGATTTTCACGTGCGATTGCTAAATCGGAGTAATCCCAGGAGTGCATTTGACGGAAAGGCAGACCCA
The DNA here is from genome assembly GCF_054684315.1 of Scytonema sp. NUACC21. Lineage (NCBI taxonomy): Bacteria > Bacillati > Cyanobacteriota > Cyanophyceae > Nostocales > Scytonemataceae > Scytonema > Scytonema sp. NUACC21. Next base: position 14,008 of record NZ_BAAFZH010000024.1, read on the forward strand.
TCTTCTGGAATACGTACTTCTCTTTAATACCAGAAGCAACCAAATCGGGCTTCATGTGCTTGACGAACTCTTCAAACTCGAATGCTGTGACGTCATCGTAAATGATGGTAGCGCCATCAACGTAGTCAGTGGTACGCTTGTAGTCGTCGTTGTGAGCGAACTCGTAGCCAGTACCAATAACCTTGATGCCCAAATCTTCAAACGCGGGAACAACGTGACGGGGGCGCAAGCCACCAACGTAGAGCATCACTGTCTTGCCTTCGAGGCGAGGACGATACTTCTCGAGCACGGCATTCATGACCGGAGTATATTTAGCGATGACTTTCTCAGCGTTTTCTTGGATCTTCTCATCAAAGCGAGCTGCGATTTCGCGCAAGGATGCAGCAATCTTGTGAGGACCAAAGAAGTTGAACTCCATCCAAGGCTTCTTGTGCTTGAAAATTTCGTAACCGTGGGGTGCTTGTTCTAAAGGCAAACGGTGGGTGATGATAAATGTTGGGTCGATGTCACCATTTTGAATGTGCTCAAGTAAAGGGCGCAAGTACTTGTGGACGTGAGTTTGCCCTGACTTGAATGTCAAGCCTTTGTTCATCGCAGCACCCATTGGGACTTTGTCTATAAAGCCACCATAAGCACCAGGAATAGATACATGACCGCCTTTACCACAACTGAGAATAACTTGCCTTAATGCACTCGGTCTGTCTGTTTCTAGACGTACCACTTGCTTGACTCGGTCATGGAACGCTATAAAATCCGTACCATGCGCTTCTAATCCAACAGCATCAATGACGGCATCGGGACCGCGACCGCCAGTCATTTCTTTGAGGGCTTCACCGGCATTCACTTCTTCGTAGTTCAAGACCTCGGCTTTGCCTTCCAATGCAGCCATTTGCAAGCGTTCTGGAATGCGATCGATGGCAATCACTCGCTCGGCACCCAACATATAAGCGCTTTTGATAGCAAATTGCCCAACTGGTCCGCAACCCCAAACGGCAACAATATCACCGGGTTTGATGTTGCAGTTCTCCGCTGCCATATAACCCGTTGGAAAAACATCAGTTAAAAATAAGACTTGTTCATCCGTTAATCCATCAGGAATTTTGAACAAGCCTACATCGGCAAATGGTACTCTAGCGTACTCTGCTTGACCGCCAGCATAACCACCAAATAGATGTGAGTAGCCAAATAGACCGGATGGTGAATAACCCATAACCTTTTCTATCATCCAACCATTGGGGTTGGAATTGTCGCACAGCGACCATAAATCCTTCTGGCAGAAAAAGCAGTTTCCACAAGAAATTGTGAAGGGAACAACAACGCGATCGCCAACTTTCACATTCTTGACTGCATGACCAACTTCAACGACTTCCCCCATAAATTCATGACCAAGGATGTCACCCTTTTCCATTGTGGGGATGAAGCCATTGTAAAGGTGTAAGTCAGAACCGCAGATTGCTGTCGAAGTAATTTTGATAATGGCATCACGGGGATTTAAGATTTTTGGGTCTGGTACCGTCTCGACTCGTACTTCATTGGCACCATGCCAGCAAACTGCTTTCATAGTCAATAATCCTTAATCATTAGTCATTAATTATTTGTTATTAGTAAGGAGTGAGGAGCCAGGAGTGATTTTCCCGACTCCCCATAGTAGCTACTTACTACTTACTTAGCTTCTAGCGCGAGGAGGTACTTGGTAATAACCTTCTGGAGTTTGAGTCACTGGCTCAACAGCATTTTCAACTCTTTTTTCAGTTGAGCGTAGAAACTCTTTTGTGCTGCGAGGAAGGGGTTCATCTAAATTGAGCTTTTCGCGGACATTGTCAGCAGCATCTTTCAAAGGATTGCCAGCATTACCCTCATTAGGTGTTGCTTTGTAATAGTTACCTTCTGGGGTTGTTACGCTATTACCAACATTCCGGGCAGTATCATTAACGTTCCGAGAAACCGATTCGCGGACATTATCAGCAGTCTCTTTCAAGCCTCTTCTGGCATTTTCAACAAGCTTGTTGTCATTTCTGATATTGTCAGTATTGTTGCCCGTATTATTGTTATCATCAATAGTTCTGAGCTTGTCCGTGCTGTTAACATTCCGAGCTTCTCCGGGGACTGCCTTATAGTAAATACCCACTGGGCTTGATACGGTTTCATCAGCTTGCGCTTGTAGTGTACCGTAGCCAAAAGATTGCATAACAAAGAAGGTCAGTCCTACCAGAAATACTGTCAAAATGCGACGCAAGCGGTTCATAAAATTCCTCCAAAATATTCAGTTTGAACTTAGTTAGTAACCAGTAATTAGTAGTTAATAGTTCCAATCACTACTAACCAATAACTACTAACCACTAACAAACTTTTATGGTTTCAGCAGAACTTTGACGCAGTTATCTTTCTTGTGCTTGAAAAGCTCAAAGCCCTGCTTAGCTTCCTCTAGGGGCAAGCGATGGGTGAAAACACGGGATGGATCGATTTGATTATTGAGAACGCGATCCAGCAACATGGGCATATACGTAACCTTTGACCATATGCGGCGGCGTCCGGTAACCGTACAGTACCCTTACGAGAAACTCATTCCTAGTGAACGGTTTCGCGGTAGGATTCACTTTGAGTTTGACAAGTGCATTGCGTGCGAAGTCTGTGTTCGAGTGTGTCCCATTAACCTACCTGTGGTGGATTGGGAATTTGACAAAGGAAGTAAAAAGAAAAAGCTCAAACACTATAGCATCGACTTCGGAGTTTGTATCTTCTGCGGTAACTGCGTGGAGTATTGCCCCACCAACTGCCTATCTATGACAGAAGATTACGAACTTTCCACCTACGACCGCCATGAATTGAACTATGACAACGTGGCGTTAGGTCGTTTGCCTTACAAGGTAACTCTTGACCCAATGGTGACACCATTGCGCGAACTCGTTTACCTACCCAAGGGTGTGATGGATCCCCACGATTTGCCCGAAAATGCACCCCGCGCAGGCAGTCGTCCAGAAGACCTTGTGGAAAAAGAACAGTAAATGAGTGTCATTAGTCATTAGTCCTTAGTCATTAGTAAAAAACTAAGAACTTTTGACAAATGACAAATCACAAAGGACAAATCACAAAGGACAAAAAAAGTGAATCTAGCAGCAGGAGTACAAGTTGTTTCTTTTGGCATATTAACGGTGATGTTGCTTGGGGCAGCACTAGGTGTAGTCTTGATAGACAACATTGTCTATTCTGCCTTTTTGCTTGGAGGTGTATTTGCCAGCATTGCTGGTATCTACCTGTTGCTGAATGCTGACTTTGTAGCAGCAGCACAATTGCTCATCTATGTTGGTGCTGTTAACGTGCTGAGTTTGTTTGCCATTATGTTGGTAAATAAACGGCAACCTTTTGTGCCTTTCCCCACTGCGTGGATTCGTAAAGCACTAACAGCGATCGTGAGTCTGGGGTTATTTGCGCTTTTAAGTACGATGATATTGGCAACTCCCTGGGCGTTGTCCAATGCTAAGCCTGTAAACAACTCCATTGTTTTAATTGGTGAGCATTTCTTTAGCGACTTCTTACTGCCTTTTGAACTAGCTTCTGTCTTGCTATTAATGGCAATGGTCGGCGCAATCATTTTAGCGCGTCGAGAGTATCTCCCAGAACAGACCATGTCTCCAACCGAGCAAACCATTTTGACTTTGCCTGAACGTCCCAGAGAACTGGTATCGGTGGGCGAATCAAGCCGCAATATTCAGTAGTCTCATGGTTAGTGGTTAGTAGTTAGTAATTATTAGAATTACCAAAAACAAACAACTAACAACTAACAACTAACAACTAACAGTTAGCCATTAATAGGGGTATCCAGATTCATGCAAATCCAGTACTTTTTATTACTAGCAGCAGCTTTATTTTGCATCGGTATTTATGGCTTAATTAACAGCCGCAATGCTGTACGAGTACTGATGTCTATCGAGTTGTTGCTCAATGCCGTTAATTTGAATTTAATGGCGTTTTCCAACTTCCTAGACCCAACAGCAATTAAGGGTCAGGTATTCACTGTATTTGTGATTACCGTAGCGGCAGCAGAAGCCGCGGTTGGTTTGGCAATTGTACTTGCCATTTATCGCAACCGCGATACTGTCGATATGGAGCAGTTCAACCTCCTGAAGTGGTAAATTTGTGGATCTTAAGCAGGTAATTATTGCTTATAAAGCACGAGACCCCCAGAGTAAACGTTGGGCAGAAATTTGTGCAAAGCAACTGGAAAGTCGCCAATGCCAGGTTTTAATGGGGCCAAGCGGACCGAAAGACAACCCTTACCCGGTGTTTTTGGCTTCTGCAGGACAGCCAATAGACATGGCATTGGTAGTTGGTGGTGACGGGACAGTTTTAACCGGCGCACGACATTTAGCCCCAGCTGGCATCCCGATATTAGCTGTGAATGTGGGAGGTCATCTGGGGTTTTTAACTGAATCACCAGACGAGTTTAAAGACACTGAGAAAGTTTGGGACAGGTTGTTGGAAGATCGCTACGCTATCCAACGGCGGATGATGTTACAAGCTGCAGTGTTTGAGGGAAATAGCACAAATTTAGAACCAGTGAGCGAACGCTTTCTCGCTTTGAATGAAATGTGTGTCAAACCCGCCCTGGCTTGGGTTAGGGAGTCCCAAGCGCGATTTATAGCAGGGTCACCAATCCAGGTGGTGAAGCTACCGTCTACCCAAGAACCACTGTGCAGGGTTTCTGCAGGAATGGTTGCTTTTGGCGGATACTTTTCGATAAACTCTGAAACTGTGACAAGTTCTAAATGTGGTTCGTCACTTAAACTTTGGTATAGATTCTCTAAGAAAGGTTTACCATCTTCAGGGTAAAATTCCCAGCAATTCTCCCCATCCAAAGCAATGGTCACTAACCAAGGCTGTTCGGGTTGTCTGTCCCTTTGCATTCGCGCAATGGCTTGCAAGTGTCCTACTAAATCGGCTGCTGCTTGTTTGGGGGGCATTGAACCGTAAGTAAAGCCAATTAAGTCTGATAATCTGTGGTCGCGGAATACAATAGACAGGTCACCTGCTCTTGTTGTGAGGCGATATGGTTGGTATAGTAACTCCGGTTCTAGGACATTACCCGCCCCATCCCGATGGAAAAAGTGTTTTAGCGTCCATCCCAGGACAGCTTCATCGGAACAAATCCATTGAAAACCTTGGTTAATAATGTGCGGTAGTATTTCGGGGCTGACTGACTGTTCTGAGGGCCACAAACCGCGTGGTGTCCGTCCAAATCTTTCTACGTATAAATCCCAAGCTTTTCTTAGGTGACGGGGGATGTCTTCTGCCCACTGAAACCGATACTCTGGCAAAATCATGTGAGGGACTGCGACACGACCAGAGTTGGTGTCAGCTAGCAAGGGCAGAATGGGGTGAGTGTAGGGCGAGGTTGTTACTTCCAACTGCCCTGTATCCTGCATTTTCTGGTGTTGGGGTATGATTCTGCTAATGATTTCTCTCTGTTTGGAGTAAATTCGTTGGCGATCGCTGAGAGTGAAATTGCGACCTTGCTTTAACCAACCTGCAATTTCCGGATCGTCCCAAAACAGCGGATCGATCCACACCAAATTATGCCAAGCTAATAAATCACCATAATCTTGAGTTGTCCAATTAGCAAGACACCAACTTGCTCCTTTGTTTTGTCGCTGAGAGTACAACTGAGCATAGCGCGGATGTGGGTCAATCAAATTGTGATGGTTGGCATCAAAAAAGTGCTGTATAATGAATTCTCGCTGTGAATCTGTGAGTTGTTCATCTGGTGTCAGACTCACTTCCAGGTACGGGTCAAAAGCAGTACCGGCAATATAATCTTCCAACTGCAATATCAGAGATGGTACCAAATTCACCGTTTGGTGTAGCTTGGGATAGCGTTCCAAAAGCAGGATTAAATCCAGATAGTCCTTTGTACCGTGCAAACGCACCCAGGGTAAGCGGTATTGTTGGGAACGAGATAGCGAAACGCCGTTGTCTGGAGATTTGTACAGCGGCTGGTGTTGGTGCCAAATAAAGGCGACGTAGAGGGGATGAGACATAGGGTAGGTCAATAGTCAATTGTCAATAGCCAATTGTCAATAGCCAATAGTGAATAGTCAATCAACGCTCTTACTATGGACTTTTGACTTTAGACTCTTGACTATTGACTACTAACTTTTACAACACTTGTTCAACTTCTGCAATTTCTGGAATCATTTCTTTGAGACGGCGTTCAATTCCCATTCTGAGAGTCATAGTGGAACTAGGGCAGGAACCGCAAGCACCTTGTAAGCGCAGTTTGACAACCGGACCATCAAGTTCTACAAGTTCGACATTGCCGCCATCAGATATTAAGTAGGGACGCATTTCATCTAAAACTGTTTCGACATTGTCAGCTGTAAGTTCCATAAGTTATGAACCTCGGGAGTTTAAGATACGAATAGGCAACTCCTATATAGTAACGCTGTAACGCTGCTACAAGGTTGTTCCCATTGGATTAGAATAGTCATTGTGAAATACAAATACTACCCTTGCGGGTAAGTGCCGACTTCGAGCTTCACAGGCTGCTGCCCCTTTTCCTGATGGATATTCGGTCTTACGCAGACTCCACTCGCGGTACCGGGGACCCCTCCGGCAGTGACTCCAGCAAGCTGGGCTTTCTACTTATGATAGCATAGTGGATAAACGTTGTGTACCCATTATGAAAGATTCAAGATTAAGTTTAAGAATGTCTTCCCGA